>NZ_LZHA01000043.1:0-61994 GCF_001690335.1 Gilliamella sp. Gris1-4
CTTTTTTAGACCACAAATTAAATCGCCTATAGACAGTGCTCCATTCACCAAACTCTTCTGGCAAATCTCGCCAAGGAATACCGGTTCTCATTCGGAAAAGGATCCCTTCAAACGTCATCCGATGCTCGGATTTATTATAAACTCGGCCGGTATTTTTCATTATTTGTAGTAGCTTTTCCCACCGTTTATCTGTTAGCATTGTTCTTGGCATGATGAATCGAGTTATGGTTGTTTTTGGCTGAATTATTATAACTCACATCATGCCGTCTAAAAAATAATCATGAAAGATCAACACGCCCTACTTATTTTGGCTATTTGTTTGATTCTCAATAAAGTGACCAAACATTATTTTTTAACACAAGAATAATAGAGTTTTATATTAGATTTCAAACATAGTTATTGCATAAATTAACTGTACATAAATAACCAGAAAAATTAATGGGAAAAACTTTACTTTTCAATCTACCGTTTATTTTTTAGTATTTATGTATAGTTACTTTATATTATTTTAAATAAAATCAATATAATAAAGAAAAGATTTTATGTCGTTAAAAGCACTCTCATACCATTAACAAAAAAAACTAATCTTATTGTTCATTTACATTTTTTACAAAAATCTCTCACCATGAAGCTAGCTAAAAGTTGATCAGTTCTCTATACTACCACTGTTTAAAAAACAAGTCTATTTTTTAAACAATTAGATAAAAAACAAAACGAAACAAAAACATAAAAACACTTAATTGGTGAAATAAAATGCGCAATAATTACCAGTGCCAGCATAGACAAACTTATGTTTCAAACCTTTTTAAGCATTTAAATCTTCAAAGTTTCACGCAAATCCAAATTTCATCCAAAAAATCTGCGAAATTGTTTGTATCCACTCCTCGATTAAAATTTATCTCAAAATTTCCAATTTCGTTGTCTCTGACTCCGCTATTGCTATTACCGTATTCATTTTCTTTACAAGCATTGTCCGCAAGTACAATTAATAACGTTCATGGTAGTGCGCCGTATTTAACATTTGATGGGGGACAGACAAAGGTAACAGATACTGACACGTTATTGGGTATAGAGTTGCCGGATGGAAGGGTTATCACGCCATTAACTAACACATCAAGTTCGGCAAATCCGATAATAGTTTCCGATGGAGGAACACTTAATGATATCCATATGGTGGTGCCATCAGGGGAAAATACAGTCAGCTTAAGTGACTTAGTTTCCTTAGGTAATTGGGGAGATGATGATGGAGATGGACAGGGAGCTGGGGGAGTAGCGGCATCAGGGAGTATATCGTTAGCAATAAAGGATAAAGATGGCACTACGGTTAGTCGTGGCGATACATTAAGTAAATGTAGTGCACCTTATAAGGTAACTTTAAGTAGTACAGGGGGAAGTTTAACTACACAGTATGGTTTGCCAAATAGAAGTACATTTAGTGGAGGCAGTGTAGAGTATTACATCAAGCCGGATTCTTCAGGTAGTTGTTATTTTGTGCAATCGGTCAGACCGAATTTGTTGGTGGGTGGAACAAGTGACATTGTTTCTTTCGACAACCCTCGTTATGCCGGTCCATCTAACATATGGAATCCAGATAAGGGCTTTTTAGTTCAGTCAACAAGTCCATCATCTTACGACAGAAACTTTCCTACTACAGGAGCAGATGGTTTGTATTTTGATTTAGAAATTCCTACTGAGATAGATGCAAGTCAGTTGAGTTGGACAGTTAACACAATTGGTAGTCTAGGTGTGACGGTGAGTTGGGTAACGCCGCTAACAGGGACATTCAGAGACCCAAGGAGAGATACTGTACCAGCTGATCTGTGGATTACGGATAAATCCAAGAATGTAACACGGGTAACGTTGCATGGTCCAGAGGCAAGAAGCCAGTGGAGTAATCCTGATCCTTTTCAAATTACCGTGCCATCTTTGCCACAGACCTTTGAGTTGGTGGGTAGTGATGGTAGCGGTCATGAGGTTCGTTATGGATTTGTATTGAGGCAGTGGTTCGTCCATCGGGGTGGTCGAGAAGTTAACCTTTTTAATCAAGCAGCATGGTGTAATAGTTTGGGTTATCGGATGTCACGGGTAAGTGATTTAACCAACGCGGTCAAAACAGATAACCCTCCTATTTCAGGCGCAGCCCCTAGTTCATCAGGTAATTATTACCAGCGTCACATAGGAGCAGGATTTTTCACGGAGTGGGGCGACATGAACCTCTACGTTGATGCGGGCTTCGTCCGCAACCCCTACTGGGCAAGCGACGCAACAGGTAGCGGCGATGGCTTGATTATCTACTCGAACCTCGGTCCCGTCAACATCCGTAGCGTTTCCGATAACGGTTCTGCTGTTTGCACCGCACCTTAACTTTTATTTCTTATTCTTTAATACTTGGGCCGCGGGGGAGGTTATGGTGTCTGAGAGGACAATATAAAAAAGAATAAAGCCCCCGCGAAGTTGGGCGTTTTCCCTTAGGGTTGCGCAGTTGTGGCAAAGCCAAAATAGCGCCGCCCCCGCCTCCGCCGCCGACGCCGACGCAGAAAGCGTCGATGGCAGTCTTAGTGGATTACGCTGTGGCGGTTTAAAGCTGTGGTCTATTTTAGTTTGGCAAGGTTTCGGAATGACCAAAGCAAAAACTTCCGAAACCACCACACCAAACCGATTCTATCCGCCAACAAAAAAGACATTATTTTCCACAAAAAAAGTGGTAATTAAAATTATTGATTTCATTATGGTTTTGTTTTATTTTTTTACAAAAAACAGACACTACCATTCTTCACTTAATAAAAAACCAGACATTACGTCTGGTTTTTTACTTTTTATCACGACAATATTTAAAAATCTAAATTCGCCGCTTTAAGGGCATTTTCTTCAATAAATAGTCGGCGTGGCTCAACTTCATCACCCATTAATGTGGTAAATAATTGATCCGCTTCAATTGCATCTTTTATGGTGACTTGCAACATGCGACGACTGGTTGGATCCATTGTGGTTTCCCATAACTGTTCTGGGTTCATTTCACCTAGTCCTTTATAACGCTGAATAGTTAATCCACGACGTGATTCTTTAATTAACCAATCAACAGCTTCATCAAAAGATTCTACGGGTTGTTTGCGTTCTCCACGTTGAATAAAGGCGCTGTCTTCAAGTAGATCTTTTAATTGTGCACCAAGGTGGCAGATATTACGGTATTCATTACTATGGATGAATACTTGATCTAATGGATAATTAGTATCTACACCATGAGTTTTTACTTTAATGATTGGCACATATAGCTGTGCTTTTTCATTATATTCAGCTGAATAAAGGTAGCTGCTACCATGTTGTTCTTTATTTGATAGTTTTTCAACAAGGGTTTTTGCCCAATTTTCGGCTTGTTGTTGGTTTTGTAAAATACTTTCGTTTAATACATCATGATAAACCAATTCCGATAGCAACGCTTTTGGATAGCGACGTTCCATTTTTGTAATAAGTTTTTCGACTTTTTGATATTCAGCAATTAGTCTTTCTAATGCTTCGCCTGCAAGTGCTGGTGCATGGTCATTGACATGTAACGATGCATCTTCAAGCGCTAAGGCAATTTGAAATTGCGTCATTGCCTCATCATCTTTGATATATTGTTCTTGCTTGCCTTTTTTGACTTTGTATAAAGGTGGCTGTGCAATATAGACATAACCTCGCTCAATGATTTCTGGCATTTGTCGGTAGAAGAATGTTAATAATAACGTTCGAATATGCGAGCCATCAACGTCGGCATCGGTCATGATAATAATGCTGTGGTAACGCATTTTGTCTGGGTTATATTCATCACGGCCAATTCCACAACCTAATGCGGTAATTAGTGTTCCGACTTCTTGAGATGAGAGCATTTTGTCAAAACGGGCTTTTTCGACATTTAAAATTTTACCTTTAAGCGGTAAGATTGCTTGATTTTTGCGGTTGCGTCCCTGTTTTGCTGAGCCCCCCGCAGAGTCCCCTTCCACTAAGTATAATTCAGATAAAGCTGGGTCTTTTTCTTGGCAATCAGCAAGTTTACCTGGTAATCCGCCTAAGTCTAAGGCGCCTTTCCGACGTGTCATTTCGCGCGCTTTACGGGCGGCTTCTCGTGCTCTTGCGGCATCGATGATTTTTCCGACAACAATTTTGGCATCACTTGGGTTTTCAAGTAGATATTCTGTTAACTTTTCGCCCATTACGGATTCAACGGCGGATTTTACTTCTGATGATACCAATTTGTCTTTGGTTTGTGATGAGAACTTAGGATCAGGTACTTTAACTGACACTACCGCAATTAACCCCTCACGAGCATCATCACCTGTGGCGCTGATTTTTGCTTTTTTGCTGTATCCTTCAGCTTCCATATAGTTGTTTAATGTTCGTGTCATTGCTCCACGGAAACCGGCTAAGTGAGTACCGCCATCTCGTTGTGGGATGTTGTTAGTAAAGCAATAGATGTTTTCTTGGTAACCATCGTTCCATTGTAGTGCTACTTCAACACCAATACCGTCTTTTTCTGTGCTGAAATAAAATATTTTAGGATGAATAGGATTTTTGTTTTTGTTTAAGTATTCAACAAACGCTTGAATGCCACCTTCGTAATGATAGTGTTCACTTTTACCAGTACGCTCATCAAGTAATCTTATAGATACACCTGAGTTTAAGAATGATAATTCTCGTAGTCGTTTTGCTAATATTTCGTAGACAAACTCAATATTGGTAAATGTTTCTGGGCTTGGCCAAAAGCGTACATAAGTGCCAGATTCAGATGTTTCACCAATGACTTTTAGTGGCTCTTGCGGTACACCTAAGTTATAAACTTGTTGGTGGATTTTTCCATCACGATAAATAACTAATTCTAATTTATCTGATAAGGCGTTAACAACTGAAACACCTACACCATGCAAACCACCAGATACTTTGTAAGAATTATCATCAAATTTACCACCAGCATGTAATACGGTCATGATAACTTCTGCTGCTGAAACACCTTCTTCTTCATGAATACCTGTTGGAATACCACGACCATCGTCACGCACAGAAACAGAGTTGTCGGGATGGATAGTTACTTCAATATGGTGACAATACCCAGCTAATGCTTCATCTATGGCATTATCAACAACTTCAAAAACCATATGGTGAAGTCCTGTGCCATCATCAGTATCACCAATATACATACCTGGACGTTTACGGACAGCATCAAGCCCTTTGAGTACTTTAATGCTAGAAGAATCATAAGAATTGGACATGGATTTCTCGACTTTTTTGATTGTTTATATCGTTCTGTATATTTACGAAATTATACCAGATCTTATGTGAAAAATCTTATCATTTTCATCGATCATATGGGTAATTTGCGATTGGTTAACTGCAGTTATGAATACTTGTGAATTAGCTTGTTTTAAACGTTTGGCTAATAATTCGCGTTTATTGTTATCTAATTCAGATGCAAAATCATCAAGTAGGTAGATACAAGCTTGGGTATTTTGCTTAGAGTAATATTCACCTTGAGATAAACGTAATGCGCACATTAATAATTTTAATTGACCACGTGATAACAGATCTTCAACTGGAATGTTATCAACTCGTAATCGAATATCTGCTTTATGTGGTCCGGCTGATGTGTAGTTAAGGAGTTTGTCTCGTTCATACTGTTTGCGTAATATTTCAGCATAATCAGTACCATGCTCCCAACCTTGATAATATTGGCAATTAAGTTGGTATTCGGGTAAAAAATCATGGCATGTTTGTATAATTTCAGGAAAAATATGTTGTGAGTAGTTTTCTCTAATGTGGCTAATTTTTTCAGCGATGGGCACGAGTTCTTTGTCCCAAGGTAATAATTGATTATAGCTATGGGATTGCTTTAATAATGCATTGCGTTGTTTAAATAAACGCTTTAGGTTATTCCATAAATACACAAATTCTGGGTAATGATGAAAACATCCCCAATCAATAAATGCACGGCGATATTTAGGTCCACCAGTCAATAAATCAAATCCTTCAGGTGTGATTAGTTGTATGGGTAATAATTTGGCTAAATCGGTTAATCGATAACCTTCATCTCCATCTATTCTGATTTTGTTATCATTATTACGCGATTTAGCAAGTCCAATTGAGTGAATTTGTTGATTGGACGTGTTTAGTTCGCTGAATAATACTAGCTCTGGCTGTTCGTGTTGAATAATTCGATTAGATTGAGTATGTCTAAATGCACGACCATGACCAAGCATATAAATAGCTTCAAGTAAGCTTGTTTTTCCACTCCCATTATCGCCAACAATGAAGTTGAAATGTGGCGATAAAGATAACTGTGCATAACTAATATTACGAAAATGATGAACTTTGATTTTTGAAAGAGTCATATGCTTTAAATTATTCCGGCCGAAGCCGGAATATTAAGTAGGATTGGATTATAAGCGCATTGGCATAACAACATAAGTTGCTGTTTGATTATTGATATCTTCTATTTGTACACTTGATGTTGCATCGGTTAATAATAGTTGTACGCTATCACATTTCAATGTATTTAATATATCAAGTAGATAGGTTACATTGAAGCCAATTTCAAGCTCTGCTGATTCATATTTTACGTCAATAACTTCTTCTGCTTCTTCTTGTTCTGGGTTATTTGCTGTAATTTTTATTTGATTGTTATGGACATAAAGTCGAATACCACGGAATTTTTCATTAGATAAGATTGCGACTCTTGATAGGGCGTTTTTAAGTTCTTCGCAAGATACTTCAAGTGGTTTATCTGGGTTGCGTGGTAATACTCGTTTGTAGTCAGGGAATCTTCCATCAATGAGTTTTGATGTGAAAGTGAAATCACCAAGATTAACCCGTAAGTTATTATTACCAATTTGCATATTGATTAATTCTTCGTTATCACTAACCAGTTTTGCAAGCTCTAGTACCCCTTTTCTTGGTAAAATGACAGAATGATTAGTTTTAGTATCTTGTTCAATAGGTTGTGCGCATAAAGCTAATCGATGTCCATCTGTTGCAACTGATTTTAGTAAACCATCTTCAATTTCAAATAACATGCCATTTAGGTAATATCTTACGTCTTGATTTGCCATTGAAAATTGTACTGCATCAATCAGGCGTTTAATGGTTTTTTGTGGAACTGAAAGTTCAACATCACTTTGCCAATTTTCTAAATTTGGAAAATCGGTAGCTGGTAGTGTTGATAATGAAAATTTACTACGCCCTGATTGAATCATCAATCGGTTATCGTCAACGCTTATCGAAATTTTGGCATCATTAGGTAAGTTTCGACAGATATCAAGAAACTTTCTTGCTGGCACGGTTGTAGCACCAGGTTCACTTGGTTCAACTAATGGTAGATGAGATATCATCTCTATTTCAAGATCAGTTCCTGTCATCGATAGCGTGTTATCACTTACTTGTAATAATAAATTCCCCAAAATTGGTAGTGTAGGGCGACTACTTAGTGGAGCACTTACAAGTTGTAATGGTTTTATTAGTTTTTCACGATCTATAATAAATTTCATAGTATTGATTCTTTTTAAGTTGATAATGTTCGAATTAAATTGGAGTAATCTTCTTTAATATTATTGCTTTCTTCTTTTAACTCTGCGATCTTTCTACATGCATGTAATACAGTCGTGTGATCTCTGCCACCAAAGCCATCACCAATTTCAGGTAGGCTTTTATTGGTAAGTTCTTTGGCAAGCGCCATTGCTACTTGTCGTGGTCTTGCTACAGAACGTGAACGACGTTTAGAAAGTAAATCTGATACTTTAATTTTATAATATTCGGCAACTGTCTTTTGTATATTTTCAATAGTGACAAGTTTTTCTTGTAAAGCGAGTAAATCTTTTAAGGCATCTTTAACAAAATCAATGGTAATAGCCTTTCCTGTAAAATTAGCATTAGCGATAACTCGATTAAGTGCGCCCTCTAATTCACGAACATTAGAACGTAATCGTTTAGCAATAAAAAATGCGACTTCTTCAGGTAATTTTATTTGATTTTCCTCGGCTTTTTTCATTAAAATCGCAACTCGTGTTTCTAGTTCAGGAGGTTCAATTGCAATGGTTAGTCCCCAACCAAAACGTGATTTTAGTCGGTCTTCAACGCCATTAATTTCTTTTGGATAGCGATCTGACGTTAAAATAATTTGTTGATTACCTTCTAATAAAGAGTTAAATGTGTGGAAAAATTCTTCCTGAGATCGCTCTTTATTGGCAAAAAATTGGATGTCATCAATCAACAATGCATCAACGGAACGATAGTAATTTTTAAATTCTTCAATAGCATTATTTTGTAGTGCTTTGACCATGTCTTGCACGAAGCGTTCTGAGTGCATGTAAACAACTTTTGCGTTGGCTTTTTCTGCCATTATTTGGTTACCAACAGCATGCAATAAATGCGTTTTACCTAATCCTGTAGAACCATATAAGAATAACGGGTTATAAGCTTTTCCTGGGTTTTCAGCCACTTGTTTTGCAGCCGCAACAGCAAGTTGATTTGATTTACCCTCAACAAAACTATTAAAAGTGTGCTTATGATTAATACCTGAATGATACACTTGATTATTATTGGTTTCTTTTGTTGTTTTCCATGCCGGAACAACATCTGCTTTTTGTTGGTTACCCTGTTCTTTTTTATCTGTGGATACGGTTGAACCAACTTCAAGAAATAATTTTAGAGAATCGTCATTAAAAAGTTTATTTAATAATTGTGAAATAGTAGTTAAATATTTATTTCTTACCCAATCTAGAACAAATCTATTGGGCGCATAGATATAGAGTTTATTATCAACCATTTCCGCTTGCAAAGGGCGAATCCATAAGTTGAATTCTGTTGTGGGGATTTCTTCTTGTAATTGAGAAAGGCAATCTTGCCAAATAGCGGTAGGCACGGCAACTCCTTTAACTTTGCTTACTAACAATATCGTAAAGTATTATAATCTTTTTTGTGGATAATTTGTAGATCTAAGGTAATATTTAATTTAGTTGTTAACAATAAAATAAGAAAAAACCCGGTATTTAACCGGGTTTTAATGAAGAATCTAAAAACAAAAATTAATTTGTTTTATTAGTTACTCGAACTTCTTTTTCATTACGAGCTTTAACTTCAATTTCAACACGACGATCTGGTGCTAAACATGCCTTTAAGTCAGCGCCACGAAGTGCGTTACATTTTGTTCCAGTAACTGGTTGAGATTTACCCATACCATGAGCAGTAATTAGGTTAGCAGGAACACCTTTTTCAACTAAGTATTTCATTACTGAGTTAGCACGTTGTTCTGATAGTTTTTGGTTATAATTAACTGAACCAATACGGTCAGTATGACCAATTACTACGATAGCGCTTTCAGTTGGGTTAAGTTTAACAAGGCTTGTAAGTAAGTTATCTAATGCTTGACGACCTTCAGCTTTTAAATCAGCTTTTGCATAAGCAAATAGTACATCTTCATTTAATACATAACGGTTTACTTCAGTTTTTAGTTCAACCGGAGCTGGAGTAGCTGGTGAACCTAAACGGTAAGTAATACCTAAACTTACAGTACCTGCGTCTGGAGATGCGTCAGTTTTAGTATGAATATGTTGAACATATTGGTATTCTAAACGAGTAGAGAAGTCTTCGTCGAAACGATAGTCAAGACCTAATGCATAAACTGGAGATAGGTCAGTTTTTGTACCATTGTCAAGTTTATCATATTTTTTAACTAAGCCACCATTTTTCCATTTAGCGATAGTAACCATACCACCTGCACGACCATAGATATCTAGTCCATCAATGATAGGATAGCTTAATTTACCAGTTAAAGAAACGCCTTGTGCAGAAACTTTACTATGTCCTACATCATAGCTTCTTCCAGCATAACTGAAAGATCTTTTATATTTAGCAGATCCTAACCAGTCATAGCCTAATTCAAAAGCTAAGTAAGGATTTGCTTGGAAACCGAGGAAAGCTCCACCAGCAACGTTGCTACGGTCTGATGTACTAATGCCAACGTTATCCCATACACGAACTTTATTTGCATCTAATCGATAAAGTTCTGACCAACCTAATTTTGCACCTACATAAATAGTGTTGTCATCGTATGCTGCGTTAGCTGCAGTAGCTGTTAAACTTGCAACTGCGATTGCTAGAGCTAGAGTAGTTTTTTTCATTTTATTGCCTCAACTTAAATGTTGTTATAGACGTTGTTTAGTTTCTTTATTGTTATAAAATTATGTTACCCATAATCTGTTGCCTAGTATAGCATAGATAATAGGCAAATCTATAGTTATTGCTGTCACAACAAAAAAATATTTAAATAATTTTATCAAATAATTTTGTTAATTGTTATGTAAAAGTCATTAATGGAATTTGCTAATGTATTAGCCATAATAAAGAAGTCAGCTTCTAATCTTTTATCAAATTCATCTGAACCGATATCTTCGTTTTCATCCAAAATAATAGAATCGAACTTAATTCGTTTAAATGTTAGGTCACTATTAATAATAAAGCTAACGCCTCTTTCATCAATAATTTTTATTTTAGTGATCCATTTCCCTGAATCGAAATGGACACGCATTTCATCACTGGTGATTTCTTGATTTTTACAGCTAATAATTCCATTCCCTTCAAGAGGATCTTTTAGTTCGGCTTGATCGCCTAATAAAAATGGTGGGAATTTTAGGTTTTCCTTAGCCCATGTGGTCATAACCTGTTCAAGCGGTTTATCAATCGATAAAGGCGTTAAAGCGAGTGAGCCAAGCTCTTTACGTAAAATCGCTAAGATATCTTCTGATTGTTTAAAGCTACTGCAGTCAACAATAATGCGTTTATTATGCGTATCTAACCATAACCAATAATGATTATATTTACTAAAAGCTCTTGGCATTAGATCGATCATAACCTCATCTTTTAAGGTGGCTTTTTCGTTTTTAGTTAGTTTTCTGCTTAGTGCTTGTTCTTGTTTATCGATTTTTTCTAATAAAGCTTGTTTTATTACGGGAGCTGGTAATATTTTTGTTTCTTTTTTTATCCGTAATAATAAATGCCCTTGCATGTCAACTATAAAATCATCTTGATTATTATCATGATAAGGTGAAACCCAGCCCATCTTTGTGGTGTCTAAATTACCACATGGAGTAAAAGGGTGAGACTTTAGCGCTTTTTCTATTGCATCTTTATTAAGTAACGTGTCGCTATTAAGTTGGTAAATTATGGCATTTTTAAACCAAAGCATACTTTTCTATTTCCTGCATTTTTGTGATAAAGAGTTATCATTGTTTAAATGAGTAACAACTTATAGAGAATAATAAGCTGTCATTATTTGGTTATTGAGTATAAATGTATATTTATCAGAAGCTATAAGATACACCCATATAAATCGAGGTTACCGTGCTATTATCCACCATTGGGCTATCTGCCGCATCACCAGTTAATTTGTCAATATGAACACCACCAAATGTCGCAATATTTGGGGTTAATGAATATTGTGCAGCTAATTCAGCATAAGGTGTCAATGACGCATCAGCATTAAAGTATCGTAATCCTGAACGAGAGGTTTCTTTATGTGAAACACCATAATAATAATCATTGTGCTTATTATTAGCCCAATTTATACCGATGGTGGGCGCAACAATCAAATTGCCTTGCATATAAGGAACGGTATAATCAGCATTTACTAAAATACTATTACTTTCATTTAATACATCAGTTCCTACACTACTGGAAAAACTTCCCCAATTGGTATCAATAGAATACTCGATTTCTGCAAGTAATGTTGAATGGCGGCTATCAAGTAGCCTTAATTGGTGGTTATCTGAATTATGTGGCTTAAATTCGTTAGATAAATAACGTGCGCCAATAGAGACGCTTTGATTGTCTTGATTATAAGCATAAATACCTGCCGACAGGTCATCGATAAAAAACAGACCATTATCATAATCAATATGAGGAATAGGGTAATAATTAGCACTATAACTTTTATACGGTGAATTAGTCCGACCCACACCAACCCCGATAGAGGTAGAGTCAGCTAATGCAATTTGGGTAACTCCTAAAGTTATTATTGATAAAATAGATAGTGTACAAAATGTTTTTTTCATTTTTCATACCCATATATAAAAGGTGATCACCTGTCGTTATTTATACTAATTTTATATCTTATTGATGGTTAGTTTTGCCGTCACACAATCTATACATTAATTGTACATTGTAACAAACAAATTTCCTGAATAATAATGCCACATTTTATCATGTTTGAATATCAATTAGTGAGACTAACTTATGAGTAAACCAACTTTAGAAATGATTAATAGCCGTCCTGATGATGCTATCTTGTTAGCAGATGAGGCAAAATATTGTTCTTTTGGTGATACAGTGCATTATGTAGAACCACCAAAAATTTTTGATGGTTGTGAAGGTAGTTATATGTATGACAAAGAAGGCAAAGCTTTCCTTGATCTACAAATGTGGTATTCTGCATGTAACTTCGGTTATGCCAATGAACGTTTAAACAATGTTCTTAAAAAGCAAATTGATACCTTACCACAATGTGCTAGCCAATATTTACACCCAACTAAAATTGAATTAGCTAAAACTATTGCTCAAGGTATGGAAAAGCGATTTGGTTATGAAGGGCGAGTACATTTCAATGTAGGTGGTTCACAGTGTATTGAAGACTCTTTAAAAGTTGTTCGTAATGCTACTGGTGGTAAATCATTAATGTTCGCTTTCCAAGGTGGATACCATGGTCGAACTTTAGGTGCTTCATCAATTACATCAAGTTATCGTTATCGTCGTCGCTATGGTCATTTTGGTGATCGTGCGATGTTTGTTCCTTTCCCATATCCTTTCCGTCGTCCAAAAGGCATGACAGCGGAGGAGTATGGTGAACATCTAGTCGCAGAATTTGCGCGTTTATTTGAAACTGAATACCACGGTGTTTGGGATCCAAAAGTTGGGCAAGCTGAATATGCAGCGTTCTATGCTGAACCTTTACAGGCAACAGGTGGTTATATTGTTCCTCCTCGTAATTACTTTAAAGGACTTAAAAAAGTTTTAGATCAGTATGGTATTTTATTGGTGGTTGATGAAATCCAAATGGGCTTTTATCGTACAGGTAAACTTTGGTCAATTGAACACTTTGATGTTAAACCTGATGTTGTTGTTTTTGCTAAAGCATTAACTAATGGTCTTAATCCACTAGGTGGTTTATGGGCGCGTGAAGAATTAATCAATCCTCAAGTATTCCCAGTTGGCTCAACCCACTCAACTTTTGCATCAAATCCATTAGGTACAGCTGTTGGTCTTGAAGTATTAAAAATGACTTCTGAAACAGATTACGAAAAAATGGTAATGGATAGTGGTGCTTATTTTCTTGAGGGTTTAAAAACACTTGAGAAGAAACATAAAGAAATTGGTGAAGTTGATGGTTTAGGCTTGGCACTTCGCGCAGAAATTTGTACAGAAGATGGCTTTACGGCTAATAAAGCCTTAGTTGACAAAATGGTTGATATTGGTATGTCAGGTGATCTTGATTGGAAAGGTACCAAAATGGGATTAGTGCTTGATATTGGTGGTTACTATAAAAATGTGATTACTTTTGCACCATCATTACACATTTCACGTCAGGAAATTGATCAAGGTATTGAACTTCTAGATCAGTTAATTACCCGAGCGAAAAAAGAACTTTAATTGTTTGATCTTCATAATCCCGTCAATGTCTATTGGCGAGATTATGTGTTACAGCCAATCATAGATTTACCTTATGAAATACATTAATCAGTTAGAACCTAATGAATTAATAGACAATTTTTTAGCCCATCCTCCGCAAGATTTTTCAGTTTGGCTGAGCGAAGATGGTGTGCCTATTTTTTCTGCTAAGTTTGATCTTCTTACCACTGCAGATGATGATTTCAGGCATAAAGTTCAGAAATTTCCTTTTTATAATAAATGGCGACGTTATTTAAAACCTCATACTTGTTTTGTTGGTGCTACTGTTTCGGAATATGCATTATTAACTGATAACGTTGATGCGAATCAATTGGCTGAACACCTTAAAGCAGCTTATGCTAAGCAGTATCCTTTTTTTATTGTTAAAGATATTCCTGTTGCGTCTCCTTTACTAAACGAAAAAGACAACCATTATTCAATGCATTTTATTTCGTCATTAAAAGAAAATGGTTTTATCGAAGTTGAAGGGCAGGCATTAGCTTGGGTTCCGATTGACTTTGCAAATATGGACGAGGTTTTTTTACGGTTTTCTTATAGCCGACGTAAAAATTTTAGAAGAAAATTAAGATCACGTGAAAAATTAAATATTAATGTTTTGCATAGTGGTGATGATTGTTTTTTTGATGATACTGTTCTAGATGAGTATTATCAATTGTATCTTAATGTTTATCAGCAAAGTGAAATACATTTTGACTTATTGACCAAACCGTTTTTTACCCAACTATTACAATGCAAAATCCAAAATGCACATATAGTGACTTATCACTATAATGATAGGTTGGTGGGGTTCAATATTTGTTTTGTTGTTAATAATATGCTAGTTGATAAATATATCGGTATGGTTTATCCACAGGCAAGGGAACTTAATCTCTATTTTATAAGTTGGTTTGTTAATCTTGAATATGCTTTACAGCAAGGTTTTAGTCACTATATTGCAGGTTGGACTGATCCCGAAGTAAAAGCTTCGTTAGGTGCAAAATTCACCTTTACTAAACATCTTGTCTATATTCGCAACCCATTATTAAAAACCGTATTGCGTAGATTCATTGGTCATTTTGAAAGTGACAAGGAGAAAGTAACATGACATGTCCTATTATTCTCAATTTTGATAGAAGTGTTGGTGAAATTTGTCATGCTAAAACGATTGATTTTACCCAATGGCAAGATGCGATTCGTTTTGGTTGTACTAAGAAAAAATTTCACCAATTTAATGATGTGTTACAGCAATCTTTACCTGAAAGCCATGGCACGGTATTAATGGGTAGTGGTGATTATCACCATATTTCATTATTACTGATTGAAAATCTAGCTAAACAATACTCTGCCGAGAATCCAATTCAAGTCGTAATTTTTGATAATCATCCAGACAATATGCGATATTTGTTTGGTATTCATTGTGGTTCATGGGTTAGTTATGTGGCAAGTTTGCCTTTTGTTAGTCATGTACATGTACTTGGTATTACGTCTCATGATATTGGGCTTTTTCATTTTTGGGAAAATAGATGGTCAACGCTTTTTCATAAAAAGTTGACTTATTGGAGCTTGGAGGTTAATGTTGCATGGGCAAAAAAAATTGGTTTAGGGCACGCTTTTCGACATTTTGCAACACCAGATGATCTTATTGCGAGCTTTTTATCAGAACAGTATCACAGTGCACAACCCGTTTACTTATCGATTGATAAAGATGCATTGAGCGAAGATGTAATTCATACCAATTGGGATCAAGGTAAGCTACAAACATATCATATTCTTGATACTATATCATCAATAAAGCCTAGAATTATTGGTAGTGATATTACGGGAGAGCTATCTATATGGCAGCCATCAAATTGGTTCAAACGTTTACTCAGTTCGCTCGATAAACAACCTACCATATCGCCAGATAAGCTTATCAATTGGCAACGAGAGCAACATCAACTTAATTTAACCTTATTAAAGGCATTAGCAGTATAAACTGGCAAAAAAGTTTTAGGAAAGCAGGTATTTTAGGTATAAAGCCTTACCTACCTTCCCATTATTGTGATCAGAATTTAATGTTGATGATTGTGTAAATTTTGTTTAGATAATTTACTTTCTGCTAAAGCTAAAAAGAGAATACCTGAAACAATTAATATTGCACCTATTAACTTGAATAATGTAATAGGTTCGTGAAATAACCAGATTGAAACAATCATAACTGTCACAACTTCAAAATGTGATGCAGCAAAAGCAGGGCCTACAGGTGCTTTTTTTAATAATGTCATCCAAGTGAAGAAAGTAAGAATATATCCCACTATTGAAATATAAATCCAAGGATTGGTAAATACTCGAATTAACCATTGAATACTCATTTCTAATGGTTGAGCTTCGATAGCCGTTAATTTAAAACTACATTGCGCAATTGTGTCAAAAAAAAGCAATACAGAAAAGCCAATTAAATAAAATCTAGCCATATTAAGACATTCCTACAAAAATGACACCAGCAGTGATTAATAGCATCCCAATTAAGCGATAAATGGCTAGCAATTCTTTAAAAATAATTCGACCAACTAACATAATCGTAATGATATTAAATGAAGCAAGTAATACGCCTTGAGAAAGAGGGACTAAGGTTAAAAAGGCTAACCATAATAAAAATTCAGCAATATAAGATATAACACCAACCCAAATCCACTTATTTTTCGATAAATCTAGCCAGTAGTACCAACCATCGCGATTATTTGGTGCGATGGCTGCAAATTTAAAAGCGACTTGTCCTAGAGTATCAAAACAGATATTACTAATCCAAAGTATAATAACTAATGGCGACATTATGCTTTTATTCCTTCTGCGATATTATCAAAGAACGATGCACACTCTTTGATCACTTCACGACGTTGGCTGTCAATAGTAATTAAATGATAACTATCATTTAATACCACTAATTTTGTTGAGCCTGATACCGATTTTTCAACCAATTTGGCATTAGTTTCTATATTGGCGATATCATCATTGCCTGAATGCATAATTAAACAAGGCGAAATTACTTTAGGTAATTGTTTGCGCATCTCTTTTGCCAATAACTGCATTTCGGCAAGTGCAGGAAACGGGTTACCAGCAAGCCCTGCTGATGCCGCATCGCCACTTAACATGCTTTCGGACACTACTGCGCGAATGCGTTCATCTTTAAGTCCATAGGGTGGTTTTTCAATGAAAACCTTTTTTTGAAAAATACCCAATTTTTTAAAATAGACTAATAAGAAGAAAAGTTTTTTTGCCCAAAATGGCATACTCCAACCATCATAACAAAATGTGGGGGCTAAAACACCAACACCTTTAATTTGTTTAGGTCTATCGGCAGCAAGTTTTAGTGCAAGTAGCGCACCCATTGATAATCCAGCAACAAAAACATTATCTACATGCTGTGCTAAATAATCTGCGCCATTTTGTACGCTTTTATACCAATCTTGCCATGTTGTTTTACACAGATCTTCTTCAGTACCACAATGCCCAGCTAATTGGATTGCATAAACAGTAAATCCAGCTTTATTTAATCCATTAGCTAAAATGCGCATTTCATTGGGGGTACCAGTTAAACCATGAATCAAAAGTACGCCATTTTTGTTACCTGGTAGAAAGTAAGATAAATCTTGAATTGTACTCATTAATATTCCTTATTATTTTACCATCATGACAGGGATAACAGCATGTTGCGCCTGTTTTAATGCCGAGGTTACATCTGCGAAACTAGTAATCTTACAATGTTCAATTTTATTTTTTTCACAATAATTAACTAACTTGTCTTTGGCAAAAACGAAATCAACATTATGTGATACGCAATAGTCTGATGTGCCGTCACCAACATATAATATTTGCGAAAAGTGCTGTTGTTTTTTTACATGATTACATTTGCAATTGCCACTTTGCTTAATACAGTCCTTATTTGCATAAGGAAACTCAAGGCGCCAACTGCGTGCATTATTATGCATCAATTTATTAGCAAAAATAGGTAAATGTTCAATACCATGACGTTTTAAAATAAACTCAATGGCATAATCTAAACCGTCGCTGAGCACATGTACGGGAATATTGTTCTGTTCTGTATAATGAATAAAAGATTTAAAATCTGGGTCAATTTCAATTTGTGATAAAACTTGATTGAGTTCATCTAAGCTTGCATCCATTAATGCAATTTGTTTACTCATACATTCTTGAGAGCCAATTTTACCGCTAACCCACAATTCTTCAAGCTCATCACAACCATGTTGACCAAAGTGGCTTAGTAAAGTATCTGTGACATCTTTAACACTAATCGTACCATCAAAATCACACAAAACAATTGGCGTGTGATTTTGTGGATAAGATGGATGAAAAAGATGGTTTGCTATTGATGAAAAAGTATTCATTTTGATAAAAAATAGTCTATTTATAGATATTAGCGTAAATTCTCTCATAGAGTGGCTATAAACTTTGTAGCCTCTTTGTATATATTTTGTAACGGGAAAAGAATTATCTGTATAATGAGGTATCTCTAGGTACAAGCTACAGTAATCGAGAACAGATAATGAGTGAACGTATATTAATCATTGAAGATGATCAGCGCTTAGCCAATTTAATTCAAGTTTATCTAATTCGGCAAGGATATCTTGTTGAATGGCATAATAGTGGCGAAGGGGCAGAAGAAAAGATTCAACAACTTAATCCCGATCTGGTTATTTTAGATGTAATGTTACCTGTAAAAACAGGTTTTGATATTTGTCGAGATATTCGTACATGGTTTAGTAATTTTATACTGATCATGACAGCAAGTGAAGATAATATTGATGAAATTGTTGGGCTTGAATTGGGAGCGGATGATTATTTAGCAAAACCAGTTGAACCCAGATTATTACTAGCGCGAATACGAGCTTTATTACGACGGAAACAGATAGAAACCGACAAAGACAATACGAAAGAGTTTGTTTTACCACAGAATAATAAAACTTTAATATTTGATAATCTAGTCATAGACGGTGAAAACCGAAAAGTACTCTTGCACGAGCAAGAAATTGATTTAACCACTGCCGAATTCGATCTGCTATGGTTGCTTGCTTATAATGCTGGGGCAATTCTTTCTCGAGATGATATTTTTTCTCAAGTAAGAGGGATCGATTTTGATGGTAGTGATCGTTCTATTGATGCTCGTGTTTCAAGACTTCGTCGTAAATTACTTGATGATCCAGATAATCCATCTCGCATCAAAACAGTGCGAGGAAAAGGCTATTTATTTATGCGAGAAGGAGAAAATCATTGAGTCAACTATTAGCCAAGCCGTTGTTTTTTAATCGCCGTATTGTATTTTATCTAGTTATTTTACTTTTATTGCAAAGTATTATTGCTTATGGCGCTTTATTGGTTTTTGATTCATTACCTTCATCATTAACCGATATGCCAGATGATCATGTTGTATTTCGTGAATCTCAACGAGGTACAGTGAATCTGATTCGTATGCAAATTAAAGAACATAAAGATCGTCCCCTTCAAGAAGTGGTTAATGAATTGCAACCTTATTTTGGTTACCCTATCGAAGTGTTACCAATTAACACACCGTTACCTGATACTGTACTTAACGAGTTAAAAAAACTTGGATTTTCTTATGATGGTGATAATGAGGTTGTTTATATAGATTTAAAAGATGGTAATTTGCTTCAATTAGGTCCGATTGTAATGCGGGATATTTTGGCATCCAATACTATGTCATTGACCATCTTTCTTGTTATTTGGGCTTTGTTTAGTGCTATTGTTTTTTTTATTTTAATTTATATGGCTTTTAGTGCCGTATGGAAGGATCTAGTTAATATCAGACAAACTGCCGAGCAGTTAGGACAAGGTAATTTAAAAGCCCGAACCGAAAATGTTAAAGGTTGGTTATTTAAGCCACTAGCAAATGTTTTAAATAATATGGGAACGCATATTGAACATCTAGTTGGTACCAATCAAACAATCTCACATGCGATGGCTCATGAATTACGTACTCCTCTTGCCCGTATGCGATTTGAACTTAGTATGCTTGAAGAGTCAAGCGATGAAAAAGAGAGATTTGCGCTACAAAAAGGCATGAGTGATGATATTAATGAACTTGAGACATTAATTAATGCTAGTTTAAATTACTTTAAAATGCAGCAAAGCAATATTGAACTAAACTTCACGAGGGTATCATTAAAACAGTGGAGTGAAAAAGTTTGCCAATCCCTAACATTATTTAAACCAAAAGGATTTGAACTAACTTGTAATAGCCAAGAAGCATATGCAATGATTGATACTAATTTAGTTGAAACCATAGTTAAAAATTTGTTACTAAATGCTTTTAAATATGCTGCACATAAAGCAGTTTTAAATATCACAAAACAAGAAAATCGAATCATCCTTGAAATCGATGATGATGGTGCTGGTATTCCTTTTGATGCGCGTGAAAAAATATTTATGCCGTTTGCAAGGCTTGATACTAGTAGAACTCGAACTACGGGTGGCTATGGCTTAGGTCTCGCTTATGTAAAACTTATGGCAGAATTTCATAATGGTAAAGCTTTTGTTGTCACTAGCCCACTAGGAGGAGCAAGATTTGTGGTTTCGTTAAAATCAGGTGATGAATAAATATAATCAGTTATATTTTTTAGCAAAAAAACTTTCGGTAGATCATTGATTTTATTGGATTTTTGTTTTTTTGTGTTTTTTCCAAAAAAATATGTTTTTTTGTTAAAAATAGCAGGGTTTAATCAAAGACTAATTTTGTCGATGTGAATCGTTTGTTTTCCATTTCAGAAATAAGAAAAATTTGCTATATTCGTCACATAATAAGCAATAATATAGCAAATATTCTCAATTTGTTATTAATAAAGATATCATCAGAGGTTTTTTATGAGCGGTTCATTACCGAGCGAGACAGATAATCGTCCATCTAATTTTATTCGCCAAATTATTGATGCTGATTTAGCAGCAGGAAAATATAAAACTACGCACACTCGCTTTCCACCAGAACCTAATGGTTATTTACATATTGGTCATGCTAAATCAATATGTTTAAATTTTGGTATTGCGCAAGATTATAAAGGTAAATGTAATTTACGTTTTGACGATACTAATCCAGCTAAAGAAGATATAGAGTATGTTGACTCGATTAAAGAAGATGTCCGTTGGTTAGGGTTTGAATGGGATGGTGAAATTTGTTACTCATCTGACTATTTCGACCAATTATATGAATATGCTATTGAGCTAATCAATAAAGGACTTGCTTATGTTGACGAGCTTTCAGCTGATGAAATCCGTGAATATCGAGGAACACTTACTCAACCGGGTAAAAATAGCCCTTATCGTGATCGTAGCATCGATGAAAATTTAGCGCTTTTTACCAAAATGAAAGAGGGAAAATTTGCCGAAGGAAAAGCATGTCTGCGTGCTAAAATTGACATGGCATCACCATTTATTGTGATGCGAGATCCAGTATTATATCGTATTAAATTTGCAGAACATCACCAAACAGGTAATAAATGGTGTATTTATCCAATGTATGATTTCACCCACTGTATTTCAGATGCGATCGAAAATATTACCCATTCACTTTGTACACTTGAATTCCAAGACAATCGCCGTTTATACGACTGGGTATTAGATAATATTACAATCGAGGCTCGACCTCATCAGTATGAATTTTCAAGATTAAATCTTGAATATGCGATTACTTCAAAACGTAAATTAAATTTACTTGTGTCAGAAAAAATTGTTGATGGTTGGGATGATCCACGTATGCCGACTGTTTCAGGCTTACGACGTCGGGGTTATACACCAGCTTCGATCCGTGAATTTTGCCGTCGAATTGGTGTGACAAAACAAGAAAATACCGTAGAAATGAGTACTCTTGAGTTTTGTATTCGCGAAGATCTTAACGAAAATGCACCTCGTGCTATGGCGGTGCTTGATCCGGTTAAAGTTGTCATTGAAAACTTCTCGGATACTATTGATGAAGTGCTTAGTATGCCGAATCATCCAAATCGTCCTGAGCTGGGTCATCGGGAAGTCACTTTCACTCGTGAAATCTATATTGATCGTGCGGATTTTAGAGAGGAAGCCAACAAAAATTACAAACGTTTAGTATTAGGTAAAGAAGTGCGGTTGCGTAATGCCTATGTGATTCGAGCAGATAGAGTTGAAAAAGATGCCGAAGGTAATATTCAAACTATTTATTGTAGTTATGATCCAGCAACCTTAAATAAAAATCCTGAAGATGGTCGTAAAGTCAAAGGTGTAATTCATTGGGTTTCAGCTAAATTTGCAAAACCAGCCGAAATTCGCCTGTATGATCGTCTATTTAATACGCCAAATCCAGGTGCAGCAGAGGACTTTTTATCAACCATTAATCCTACTTCGTTAGTGATTAAGCAAGGTCTTGTTGAACCTAGTTTACAAAAAGCTCAAGCGGGGCAAGCTTATCAATTTGAACGAGAAGGTTATTTCTGTTTAGATAGCAAGTTTGCAACTGAAGATAAACTAGTGTTTAACCGAACCGTAGGGTTAAGAGATAGTTGGAACGAAGCGTAATTTAATATGCCACAATTCGCCGGTTTAAGTCGGCGAATGTTCGTTACCACAATGACTTAAGCCAAAATCAAAGCCTTTTATTGTCTCTATCATCTTACCTAATTAAAAATTATCAGTATTTAGATGTGTGGTGCACTCAATGGAGTAAATTTCTATTAAGTGCTTATTTCTAGTCATTTTTATATTTTAGCTTTCATTTTTATGACTTTTTAACTTCGTTAAGTAATTTTAATGCAATAATAATTAATATGATAGCGCCAATAACTAAGCTAACCCAAATTAACCATTTAGGTAAAATGGAATCTCTTGTCGGATCATTATTTGCTTGGGATAATACTTTTTTACCTGCTAGTTTAATATTTTCACCAACAAAGGCTTGTGGCACATCAACTACAGATATTGAATCTGAAAGTAATGCTTTTTCACTTAACGATGCAGACGTTGCTTTTGCTGATCCCCAAGCTAAAATGAAGGGACCATTATTGGCGCTATTAAAAACAACACTCATGCGATTGCGGTAAGCTGTTAGTTGTGGTGCTTCATCAAAGCTTGCGTTGATGGCTTTAATTTTTAATTGTTTAATAATTAATCCAGCACTGATATGTTGGCTATGATCATTGCTATCTATGTTTCGAATAATATAGTCATCAAGGTTATGCCATGTTTTATCTTTGTCATCGGTTTTATAATAGATGCTAGTAGGTAAAACCATACGTGGGTTTTGTAGCTTAATTGATAACTCTCTAACTGGTTGAGGTGATGGTAACTGATAAGTTGCTTCTTGACCATCTGATGATGTTAGTTCGAAGTTAATTGGGAAAAGAGCTAATTTTGGTGTTTCTTTTCTTGAAGTAAATTCAATTTTTTTGACGTTAGGAACTGTGGATTGATCTGACTTTAATAATAAAATCCAATAGCGTGCTTTGTAATTAGTGTTTGCTGGTATATCAATTGTATTTACTTTAAGTGACTGATTACTATTGTTATCAGTCAAAGACATCATTGGAACATTATTGAGTGCAGTTTGCCAATTACTTAAATCTTGGCTATAAAGCAATTTAGCAATTGCTTGCCAATTTTGATTTTCAGCCACATCAAAATCAATGGATAAACGGCTTATGGCTTGTTCTAACTTAACATCTTCGGGAATTTGCAATAAATACCTTGCGGTATAGTCACCTTGGCTATTTGCTTTATCGAGATAAATTTGAACATCTTTATTGTTGATATTGATATTATACTGTTCAATCGCCATTTTGCTTTGATTTTCATCTTTTTTTTCATTTAACGCGTAAATAGCCACTGGAAAAGTTTGATTATTATCACTTTGCTGATAAACATTGACTAATGCATAAGGTACAGGCTGACCTTTTTGGTTAAAAATGCGAATATCATCTAATGAACTTGATAATGTTTGTGTATAAACATCATGAGTCAGTTCTATTCGGCTATACATGCTAGTATCGTTGGAGATATCAATCATGGCACCATAGGCATACTGATTAGTTTTGTCTATCGCTTGGCTAAATCCACTTATTAATAACAGCGAACTCAATAGAAATTTTTTCATAATTTTTTATCCATAATAATCAATGACATTCACGAATTTTTATTTATTGTTATATTAAACTGAATGATATTATCAGAATGATTTCTGAAAACGTCATTGTTAAACTTAAACCTATTTTTTATAGTGTATTTATTCATTAGTATTACCATTTTTTAACTTAGGTGGTAATGGTGCTAAATACCCAATTAACAGCATTAATAACGCAACACCAATAAAGGCAAATGCACGAAGTAATCCATCAAGCTCACGGATATCTACAAATATTAATTTAATAATAACGATCACTTGAATAAATTCACCGCTATACCATATTTTCCGAAGTGAATAACGGTGTCCAATAGTCACCAATATTACTGCAGTTAACATCCAAAGTAATGATGCAGTCATTTGGACAATATTATTGTGCCATAAAGAATTAGCTGTCCAAGATATGTCAAATATTTGGCTTAAGCAGCGTAAAACGATACTGTTTCCCCAGAAAAAGGTTAAAACAATTAAAGGCACTAGAACCATATTAGGTAATGGTATTTTAAAGCTTGCAAGATTCATTATCCTGCTATTTAGTTGTAAATGGTTTATTGCAAGTTTTAACCAAACGCTAAACATCATTAAAGTAAAGATTGCACTTTCTTCAAGTGGATTAATGATAGGAACATAATTCCAATAAATGATTTGGCCACTCATACTAAGCCCAACTATTAAATAAAATCCTAAATAGATAACAACAGGTAATAAACCTATCATCCAATAAGATTTAATTAATGATGTTGTGGTCATAATTTGGCGTTTAATCAGTGTATAAAATAGCAGAATAATGCTGCTAGCAATAGTTGCAGTTACACTCCATTTTATTACATCGTATCCCCATGGTAATTGGTTAAGTAAATGAGTAGATTCTCGTGTTATCCAGTATAAAAACATCCAAAATAAACTGATGTGTAACATATCAAATAAACGATGGGTATTTTGTTTATTTATTTTATAACTACGATTTACAATACTGTTTGTGATAAGTGTTTTTTCAATATGTAAATAATAGTAAGCACTAACAAAGGCTATGACCCAAACCACGCTCCAAATGCCAGAGTTTAATAAATAGCAGGATTCGGCATAACTTTTAAACAAAGCTAGTAATATCATTAGCCATAAGGTTAACCCAGAATAACAGAGCTGATGCCAATTGATTTTTTTCCCAACGATATACCATAGCCATGAAGAAAAAGTGAAGCATAATAAAATTGGTAATACTTTTGATGTTGTATTGTCAATATGTAAATGAACACTTGATAAAATCCAGATTACCCAAAATATAACAGCAACAGCGATAAACATCGTTTTAAGTAAATTATTTGTAGTAATTCTACGACCATAGCAATGCCATAAACAGGCATTCACTAGCAAAATGGCACTTATAATACCAAGTAGTAGTGTAAGTGAGCTCGGATTTAATTGTTCACATTCGAAAGATATACAAGCGGAAACAATACCAAATAATGTAATTGCGACACCTAATAAAGCAGTACGATAATGTTTTTGCGAAAGCAAAATCCAACTTAATGCTGTTCCTTCAAATAACCAAATTGTGGCAGTCCAATTGGCACTAAAGGCAAGTGGAATAGCCAACGTACTAAATGATAGACCAATGGCCAAGCCATAAAGCGAGATTTTTTTTGCTGAAGATTTCAACAAGCGCAGAATGAAATAAGAGCCAATAATATAAAACAGACCAAATGCCAATGATGAAAATGCAGGTCCAAATTCCCACTGATTGGTAATAGAATATTGTAATGCAAAACCGGATAACGGTGTGCCAAATAGTAAAATTAAATCAATAGCATTTTGATTATGTTCTTTATTAAAACTTCGAACCGAGAATAAAACAGCTAAAATACCATAAATTAACATATTGGCGATGATAAATATTTGGCATTCAATGTAAAACTCAGGGCGGAAATTACTCATTCCCCATAGTAGAGATATTACAAAGGTGAATAAAAATCCTAATAAATTAAGTATTCGCCAAGACTGCCAGATGCTAACAACTAAAATAGCACTGGAAATCATCAAATAATAACTAAATAAAGCAATATGATTGCCTGAACCATTGGATAGTAAAATCGGTGTCACATAACCGCCGATACTGGCTATAATTGCTAGACTCATAGCTCTTTGCAAAATGGAAAATAAAATGCTTGTTGAGCAAATAATTAACAAAATAGCAAACGTAATTAACATAGGTACAAGTTCGTATAACCTATAGGCGGCAAATATGGTCAGATATAAAATAGCAAAAGCACCGCCTTGTAGTATTAAGGCGTAGATTTCTCGTTTATGTCTTAATTTCCAACCGATTCCTAACAAAACAAAACCTAATACTAAGCTTCCTAAGATTCTGATCTCAGGTGAAATATAATCATGTTCAATACTGTATTTAAATAGATAGGTTAGACCTAAAAATAAGATCACAATAGCAATTTTGGCAATTACATTGCCTTTAATTAACCAATTAAAAAAAATAAATAACGGATTGGGTCCAGTATTTGTAACTGGTCTGTATTGTGGGTTAAATGGATCTGCTGTTTGTAATGCAGCTTCATCAAGATTGATTTTTTCTTGTTCTGGAGTTTCTATCGCCAGAGATTCGCTAGCTAATGTTGGTAACTCTTCTTCCTGACTGAATTCTTGATATTGAGAATCGGGTTGTTCTACTGTTACTGAATCAAGTTGCATATTTTCTTGTAACAGGGCGGGTTCATTTTGCTCATTAAGTTGCAAAAGTCCATCGTTTAAATGGTTATTATTAGCTGCACAAGGTAGAGAAATTTCGGTTGGAGGCTCTATTTGAACAGCAATATCCGCTGTTTCTTCAGTAGTATTGCTATTTGAATATTCAAATTGCGAATTAGTATTATCGTGCTCAATATCCTCTTTTTCATCTGAATTTTCTTCTAACTCAGCCGAACTATTTTGTTGATAAAGTTGTTCTTTGAGTGATAAAAGGACCTCTTGTACCTCTGTTAACTGAATTCTTAACCGGACAATTTGATCTTTCAAACTAAAAAGATTAATAAATGCCACTATAATTATTACTACTGCGAAGAAGAAATAAAAAAGAAATTCCATTCTAATTTTTCCTTATATTTTTTATTTCATGATCATTTATTTGTTTTTATAGTTAATTAAAATAATAAGTTAGTATTTTTCTGATGAACAGTAAATCAGTAATTAATCAATAAATCAATAAACCAACTATTATCTTGAAATTTGTTGTACTATTTCACTCATATCAACAGCCATTGCAGTTAAGCTTCTGGCTGCTCGTTTTCAAGAGTGACATCGGGGTCGTTGTATACTGTCATATCCATAAGGCCAATTTCTTTATCGGTTGCGACAGCGGCTGTCATAGCTCCAGATACATTAGCTAAAGTTCTTGCCATATCAATAATTGGATCAACAGCTAAAACCATACCAATTAATGGGAAGTATTCGGCCATGCCCATACCTGATAAAACAACGGTTGCGGCAACTGTTGCAGTGCCAGGAATTCCAGCTATACCAATTGAACCAATAACCACTACAATGACAAGCATAATATAAAATTGGATATTAGTATCAATGCCAACCATATGAGCTACCATAACAGCAAGTAAAGCAGGAAAGAAACCGGCACATCCATTCATTCCCATGGTACTACCTAGAGAGCCAACTAAATTTGCGGTACCTGTATTAACACCCATTCGGACGGTTAGTGTTGAAATAGTCATTGGTAACGAACCGACAGAGGAACGACTTGTAAAGGCTAATAACCATGTTCCTAGCGCTTTTTTTATAAACATGATTGGTGAAATACCATGAATCACAATAATGGCAACATGTACAATCAACATAATCAATGTGGCGATGTAGATCGCTGCAACAAAACTTGAAACCTGAATAATTGCGGGTATTCCGTTAGAAATGATGGTGCGAGCAAGTAAAGCAATTACTGCATAAGGCATGTATTTTATGACTGTCATCGCAATCGACATGATGATCTTATAAAGTGCTTCAATAAACGTTTTAAATAGGGCAATCGGTTGTGAGTTTTTCTTTTCCATTCTGTTGGCGGCAATCCCCATTAAGGCAGAGAAAATGACCAATCCAACAATATTTTCGTTTACCATTGATGCAATAATATTGCTCGGAATTAGATTTATAAAGGTATCAATAATATTAGTGTATTGTTTTGCCTGAGCTTGATGTACAGAACTTGAGCTTATTTCACCTAATGCAAATAGATTAGCTAACAAAATACCAACAATACAGGCAATTGCTGTTGTAAACAGTAACCAAAAAATTCCTCTGAATGCGATTTGGGGTAGATTTTTTTTACCAGAGAAATCGATAATTACTTTAACAATAGATACAAATATGAGTGGTATCACTAACATTCGGATAAAAGCGATAAATGCTCGACCAAATAGTCCATACCAAGTTGCGGTTTCTTGCATCCAGATTGTTGATGTGTCAGGAAACCCTGCTACAGCTTGAATGCTTAAACCAAGCACGGCACCAAGTATTAACCCAACTAACATACGTATTGAAAAATTAACCTTTCGCTTTTGTAATGGTCTCATTACTGTAAAAAAACAGATGAGCAATAACCCAATACCAATTAATGTCTGGTAATGAGTAATAGATAAGAACTTTTCAAAAAAGACTCCTTGAAAAATGGCATCTGGCATATTTAATCCTCACCCTTTAATAATAAATTTAATTATCTAGTAAAATATTTATTGATAGGTTTATTAATACCTATCTTATTTTGCGATTGAGCCTACAATATTTAAAATATCCCACGGTCTGGAAAATGGTGGAGCATAAAGAAAATCCATCATGGCTAATTCATCAATTTTCAAATTCATCCATATTGCGGTTGCAAGAGTGTTGATCCTTAATGCCGCACCTCGTCCTCCAGCTATTTGACCACCTAAAATCACTCGAGTGTCGGCATGATAGATAAGTTTTGCTGTTACACTTGTTTGACCGGCAACATAATTACTGTGATTTTTATCTTTAACTATGACAGTTTTATAAGGAATTCCAGCTTTTTTGGCTTCGCTTTCAGTTAAACCTGTTCGTCCTGCTTCAATATCAAAGACTTTTAAGGCTGAAGTGCCAATAGTGCCAGGATATTCACAATTTCCGCCACCTAAATTTTCGCCTACAATTTTGCCTAGTTTGTTCGCCCCTGTAGCAAGTGGAATATATACCATTGAATGACTAACTCTATGGTGAAGGGCAACACAATCTCCAGCAGCATAAATATCTGCCATATTAGTTTGTCCAAAGCTGTTGGTGATTATGGCACCATTTGCAAGTGTCTTGATACCAAGGTTTTTATAGATATCATTGTTTGGCCTAACACCGGTTGCAATAATAACAACATCGGCTGGATATTGTGATTTATCAGTAATTACATGTGTGACGTTGTGCGATCCTTCAAAGCCAAGTACTCGCTCTTGCAAATGTAGATCACAATGTTGTTTAATATTTTCTTCAATTAGTTCAGTAATTTGTCTATCAAATGCATCGATAAGAATTCTGTCATCCAATTGAATCAATTTGACGTTTTTTTGTAAAGCAACAAGCGATTCAGCTATTTCAAGCCCAATATATCCAGCACCTATAACAATCAAATTTTTGATATTTGAGTTGGATAATGTCTGTTTGATAGCTAACCCGTCATGCAGGTTGCGTAATGTGAAGATATTTTTTAGTTGGCTATTTTCAAAAGGGGGAATGATGGGACTTGCACCAACTGCAAGTAGTAACTTGTCATAGCTATCATCAAAGCAATTGCCAGTATTGAGATCTTTAACAGTTAATTTTTTTTGATTAGTATCAATAGCAATGACTTCATGTAAAGTTTTTATTTCAATACCATCTTTTTGAAATTGTTCGGGCGTTCGGGATATCATTTCGTTGGCGTCAGTAAAGTGGTTACCAATAAAATAAGGTAAACCGCAAGCACCAAACGAAACAATATCTGATTTTTCATAAATACGGATGGTTGCCTCAGGGTTTATTCTTTTAGCCTTTGCAGCAGCACTTGCACCTGCGGCTTGAGCGCCAATGATGATTATTTTCACTTAATTTTCTCCTCAGTGCTCAGATACTGAATTATAAAATAATACCTTATCATACCCCATAGATTACCTTGGTGATAGATAGTTAGCATTAATATTCGTTAATTTAAAATTTTATTCGTTTGAAAATCAACAATTACTTGTTTAGTGTAATTTTTTTAGTCGTATTATTTTTGTTAAAAAGTTTCCGATAACTATGTGTTTCAGTATAAATTATTAAGTATAGGTGGCTGAGTTTGGTTGATTAATGTCATGATTAAATTAATCTGTAAGTCTGTGTCATTTAATGTGGGAATATAATAAAATGATTTTCCACCTGCATTTAAAAAGATTTCTCGATTTTCTTCGTCAATTTCGTAAATAGTTTCAATACAATCTACCGAAAATCCGGGACAGATGACGTGCACATTGTTAACACCATTTTTTGCTAATGTTTGTAGTGTATCGCTGGTACTTGGCGTAACCCATTTACCTTTTCCAAATTTAGATTGATAAGCCATTTGAATTGGTATATTTATGTTATTTGTTCGGCATTTTTCGATTAATAACTGTGTGGTCATTTCACAACGCTGAATATAATCATCTTTTCGTTTGTAAATATAACGCTCTGGAATCCCATGATAAGAAAGTATAAGCACTTCCGGCTCACCTTTGTATTGAAATGCTTGCTTAATTTGTAAATAAAGTGCATTGATATAGCTTGGATGATCGGCATAATCACGAATATAGTCAATACTATTTATGGTTTTGTCGGTTGCTATAATTTGTTTAAGCTTATCAAGTACAGCGAGTGTTGTAGTCGTTGAGTATTGTGGAAAAAGTGGCAATACCGTAATTTTTGAACATGATTGAAGCTTGTTCAATGCAGATTGAATATTGGGTTCACCATAGGTCATGGCTAATTCACATTGAATATTTGGTAAGTGGAGTTGTAATTTATCACATAATAATTGGCTGTAATGAAGTAAAGGTGATGAGCCATCTATCCAAATTTTTTGATAATGATGGATAATATAAGGCACTCGTTTAGGTATTACAAGGTACTTTAAAATCGGATACCAAAACAGTTTCGGTAAATCAACGACATGGCGATCGAGTAAGAACTCGGTTAAGTACCGTTTTATTGAATCTGGTGTTGCCGCGTTTGGTGTACCTAGATTAATCAGCAATAACCCTTGTTTTTTATTCACAAGTAATCCTTATTTTGAGCAAAGATAATAGTTGATAATGTTAAAAAGCCTATGTAGTGCGCCTTGATTTTGTTTTAATACTTGATACGCTTGTTCGCCAATTTGTTGACTACGCGTTTTATTTTCTAAAAGCCCATTAATCGCTGAATAAAGGGAATCGGCTGTGCTAGCACAAATGATCATGCCATCAGCTGAAATAAGTTGCTCACAAATCACTTTAAAATTGAAAAAATGTTCGCCACTAATGATTGGAATGTGGTGAAGTGCGGGTTCTAATGGATTATGCCCTCCATGTTTCACTAAACTGCCACCAACGAAGGCGATATCGGCAATACCATAAAGCTCTATTAATTCTCCCATCGTATCACCCAAAATGACTTGGGTTTGTTTAGCTGGAATTTGACCGCTACTGCGGTTTATATAATTTAATCCGCAATCATTAATTAATTTTTTGACGGTTTTAAAGCGTTCTGGGTGGCGGGGGACAATAATCAATAACAAATCAGGATATTTTTGTAATAACCGCTTAAAGGCAGATAAGATGATTTCATCTTCTCCATTATGTGTACTTGCGGCAATAAAGATAGGGCGATCTAATTGCCACTGCTGTTTTAGCGTTTTGATTTTTTGCTGTTGTTGATCTGTTAAATCAATATCAAATTTAATACTACCAGTTATTGTTAAGCGATCACGAGGTAAGCCCAGTGAAGTAAAACGTTCCCCATCTTGCTTATTTTGTGCGGCAATTGCACTAATTTTTGATAGTAAATTGCTAATGGATCGCCCTAGTTTACTGTATCGATTAGCTGAGCGTTCTGATAATCTGGCATTGGCAATAATTAGCTGAATATTTCGTTTATAACACTGACAGATAAAATTAGGCCAAAGCTCAGTTTCCATAATGATCACTAATTTGGGCTTAACCGTATTTAAAAAACGATTTATCGCGCAGGGCAAATCATAAGGTAAATATACATGGCTGACGCTATCACCAAGTAATGATTTAACTTGCTCTGAGCCTGTTGGCGTCATGGTGGTAACAGTGATAGGTAAACTAGGATACTGTTGTTTAAGTGCTTTGATTAGTGGGATGGCTGCTATCGTTTCACCCACCGATACGGCATGCACTAAAATACCGTTAGATTTAACTTTATTTTTGCAAAAACCATAGCGTTCAAGCCAACGCTTTCGATAAGCTGGTGCTTTACGACTACGCCAAAGCAGTCTTAGCCAAACCAGTGGTTGAATCAAATATAATAAAAAAGTATATAAAATTTGCATACTAATTATAAGTTGGTTAGATCAAAAAAGTGTTCACGATAATAAACAAGTTCAGCAATTGAGTCACGAATATCATCAAGAGCTTGATGAGAACTCTGTTTGCTAATCCCTTTTAGTATTTCAGGTTTCCAACGTTTAGCTAATTCTTTAATTGTGCTGACATCTAAATAGCGATAATGAAAATAACTTTCTAAATTAGGCATATAGTTAAATAAAAAACGACGATCTTGCCCAATAGTATTACCACAAATTGGAGAGCTGTTTTCTGGTACCCATTGTTTTAAAAATTCGATGGTTTGTTGCTCGGCCTGTTGTTCACTAATAGTACTTTTGCGAACACGCTCAATAAGTCCTGATTTGCCATGGGTGTTTTGGTTCCACTCATCCATTAATGCTAATTGCTCATCAGATTGATGAACTGCAATCACAGGTCCTTCAGCAAGAATATTTAAGTTAGAATCGGTAACAATGGTTGCGATCTCAATAATGCGATCAGTTATTGGATTGAGTCCAGTCATTTCAAGATCTATCCAAATAAGATTGTTACTATTAATTTGAGATTGTTTGTTCATAATTTGCTATAGAGATTTTCTTTTTGATACTGAGTAGTGTAGCATAACTGACAATCTGTTTTAGTAAAAAATGAGTACTATGGCAAAAAATAAACTATCCAATAATCAAAAAAGACGTGTAGCGGCAAAACATCAGCAACGATTAGCAATAAAGCAAGATGAGAGTCTAGCAAATTTTTCGTCACCTCGTGACGGTGTAGTAATAAGTCGTTTTGGTAAGTCTGCTGATGTTGAAGATAGTGCAGGTCTTATTTATCGTTGTAGTATTCGTCGCACGTTACCTTCGATAGTCACTGGTGATAAAGTAGTATGGCGCGAAAGTTTAGAGCCAAACACCAATGGTATTATTGAAGCGGTTCACCCGAGACATTCTCAACTTGTCCGGCCTGATTTTTATGATGGCGTTAAACCCGTTGCCGCAAATGTTGATCAAATCGTGATTATTTCGGCTGTCTTGCCAGAATTATCACTAAATATTATCGATCGTTATTTAGTTGCTTGTGAATGCACGGATATAAAGCCTATTATTGTTTTAAACAAAATTGATTTACTTAATGATGATCAACGCACTGAAGTTGAAAAAAAGTTGACGATTTATACTCATATCGGTTATCAAGTTTTGTATGTCTCATGTCAAAATCAACAAGGCATTGCTGTATTACAAGAAGTTTTGCAAGGTAAGATTTCCATTTTAGTTGGGCAGTCTGGTGTGGGAAAATCAAGTATTATTAATTTACTGTTACCTCATCAATCACAATCAGTTATGACTGGAGGTATTTCAGAAATATCCGGACTTGGTCAACATACAACTACTTCCTCTCGGCTTTACCACTTACCAAATGGTGGAGATATTATTGACTCACCAGGGATCCGCGAATTCGGTTTATGGCACTTAGAGCCTGAACAAGTGATTAGTGGTTTTAAAGAATTTGATAATTATTTAGGCGGTTGCCACTTTCGCGATTGTAATCATTTTGATACGCCAGGTTGTTTACTACAAAAAGCAGTACAAGACGGTAAAATTGCACCATCAAGGCTTGATAACTATCATCGAATTTTACAGACAATGCAAGAAGTTAAGGCAAAAACTAACAAAATCTATAAATAATCAGCTTAATTTATTTATAACAAAATTAACTTAAATAAGTTATATTTGTGTTCAAGTCATTACTTGCTGCTCACAATTAGTGGTAACCTTCTTGAAAGTCATTGCTAGATTGTGAGCAACGAATATGTTATTTAACATCTATTTTTTTAATGCAAAACCAATAGCTACATATGCCCAACCTTGGAAAATAAGGTCAATACCTAAAAACATACCTAATACCCAAAGACTATCATATGGCCAACCTGCAATAATCATAAATCCTAAAATTAATGTAATAATCCCTGAAGTTAAAACCCATCCCCAACGAGGTAAATTGCGGTTATTCATAGCCGCAAATATTTGTGTAAAGCCGCTCATAATTAGCAAGAATGAAATCACCAATGTTAAGGCTGATGAAACCGCAACAGGTTGGAAAAATGACATTAGACCAATAAAAATGTATAAAATTCCCATTACTGCCCATAATGCTGACTGACCAAAATCTTTAATACGAAATGAATGTAGCGCTTGGGCAATACCTGCAATTAAAATTAATGAACCAATAAAATAAACAGAAAAGACGGTTGCCATGAACTGATAACCTAATGCTAAGCCCCCCAATATAATTAAAATAACACCAACTAAAATAAACCAGCTTGATTTTTCTTTAAGATTATAGACTTTGTTTTCGTTAGATATCATGTTATTTACCTATTTTTATAAGTTAATTTTGGATTTCAAATTAAAACCACTTTTTAAGACTTATAGTTTGTCAATGGTGATTTAGTAAATGAAAAGAAAGGTAGTGAAGGTACAATTTATTGCACAGTAATTAGTTTCTGTTCAAACCGTTACTGTGCATATAAATTAGTTAATATAATAAATCTAATTTTAGAATTAATCTTTATCTTTCAGTGCTTCTTCTAGCGTTGAATAGAACATTAGTTTGTTAGAAATTGGAACAATTTTTGCGCGAGCTAATGTTTTTAATGGTTGAAACTGTAACTCACAAATTGATAGATCAACTTGTTCAGGTAGTTCATCAATAAAATGAATTAAAGCATTGAGCCCACCAGCATCAAGAATTGGTACCGCATCCCATTGTAGCACTATGTGTTCATATCCATTAATCTTTTGATAGATTTCTAAAAATGTACGTTCAGCGGCAGCAAAAAATAGTGGTCCGTTAATACGTAGTACTAAGGTTTTATCGTTACTGCGATTAAGTTCAACTAAGCGAGTCATACGAGCGATACGGCGCATAAATAGGATTGAAGCAAGTATAATCCCAAGTGTAATTGCAATCACCATATCAAATAGCACTGTTAACGACATGCAAATAAGCATAATCAAGATATCATCTTTAGGAGCACATTTGATAATATAAATGACGCGTTGAACTGCACTCATATTCCATGCCACGATAAGTAATAATGCCGCCATAGCAGAAAGTGGGATAAATGATAATGCTGGTGCGAAGCAAATAAGAGCAAGTAAAACAACTAAAGAATGCAAAACGGCTGCAATAGGCGAGGTTGCACCTGCTTTGACATTTGCCGCTGAACGTGCAATAGCCGCTGTTGCTGAAATGCCACCAAAAAATGGTGCAATAATATTACCTAAACCTTGGCCAATGAGTTCACTATTTGAGTGGTGTTTAGTGTGTGTCATTTCATCTAATACCACAGCACAGAGTAATGACTCAATTGCGCATAACATTGCCATGGTCAGTGAAATTGGTAGTAAGGCAGTAAATGTTGACCAATCCCAAGTAAAATCAGCGTGCTGCCAAGGTAAAATAAACTCTGGTAGAACAGAGGGTATGCCATGACCTATCGTATTCTCAGCTAGTGTATAGGTAAATCGTGAACCAATTGTTTCAATTTGATAGCCAAATTGATTAAAAATAAACATAACAGCAATACCAGCAATTAGAGCTGGTAGGTGTCCTGATATTTTAAGTCTAAGTTTTGGCCATACTATTAACACAATCAGTGTTACTACACCGACTAAAGTGTCAGCAATATTAATGGTTGGTAGTGTTTTAGCTAGTTCCGTAACTTTACCAATATAACTTTCTGGCATATGCTCAAGTGTTAAACCAAAAAAATCTTTAATTTGCATGGTTGCTATAGTTATGGCAATGCCCGATGTGAAACCTAATACAACGGGTAAAGGAATATATTCGATTAATCTACCTAATCGAATTAATCCCATTAATACAAGAAATATACCGGATAGCAATGTTGCAATTAGTAGTCCAGATAATCCGTATTGTAATGATACAGGGTATAAAATAACTACAAATGCTGCTGTAGGTCCAGAAACACTAAACCTTGACCCCCCCGTTAATGCAATGATAAAACCACCTATAATTGCTGTATATAAACCATGCTGTGGAGGTACACCACTAGCAATAGCTAGTGCCATTGCTAGTGGTATAGCAATAATCCCAACAGTTATGCCAGCTATTAAATCTTTAATAAAACGAGTTGTGTTGTAAGGGGTACTTATACATGCAGATATAAATGCACAGCTAATTTTTGTACCTGAAAGGCCATATAATTTCATTGTGTTTAATTAATTAAAAGGAAGTTGTATCGAGTGTCTAATAAGATAATCTTTTTTACGAAAAATGAAAGAGTGTTATGAAAATAATCATCTTTTTTGTGAAATAGTTTTATAGATATTGTTTTATTAACACTATCATTTTATAAGTACTGCTTATTTTGATTTTTATGCTAATCTACACTATAGATAGTGATGTTGAGGCCATTTTTAATGGTATATTAACGTTGTTTATTTCAAGGGGAAAAGCGAATGGTTATGGTTCGTTTTCGTAAGTGGTTTATTGTTTTTTTATGTGCGTTTTCTTCTGTAAGTCTTGCTCAACAAACTATGTGTGTGGGTTCTAAAACAGCCTATCAATATGATGCTGAACAAAAGATTACACCAGCGCCGACAGGGTATATGGCTTTTTACATTGATCATGTTGGACGACATGGCTCACGTTATATCAGTAAACCAAAATCTGAAGATATTGCTTATCAAATTTTGTTAATGGCTGAAAAGCAAAATCAATTGACTAGCTTAGGAAAAGATTTATTTAGGCAGATAATTCGTATTGCTGAGTTAAATAAAAATCATTACGGCGAGCTTACTGATTTTGGTCGTAAAGATATTGCTTTTATTAGTCAGCGTATGCAGAAGAATAATCCAACTGTTTTTAAAGGAAATAAAATTGATGTTGTTTCATCTCGAACCCCTAGAGCCAAAGAAACCGCAGAAATATTCATTAGTTCTTTCAAATCTAAATATCCTGATATCCATGTTACACAGCAGCCCGAAGATCAACAAACGTTATTGCGCTTTTTTGATTATTCATCAGTTTATAATGAATATAAACACAGTAAAGTAGTGAAAGATTCGGTGAAATTGATAGAAAATGCGCCTAAAACACAGCAAATAAGCGAACAGGTAGTAAAAAAGATTTTTGCTGATGATTTTATCCAAAAGCTAGATAAGGGCATTGAGGTTGTCGATAAATCATTAGTAAAAACACGGGATTTTGTGATTTCGGTTTATCAATTGTATCAAGAGCTACAAGCATTTTCGCCGCAAGTATTAAAGGATAATTATTTTGACCTTGATCCGTATTTTTCGGTTGATGAAAATACTTGGCTTAATACCGTAGTTACGGCTAAAAACTATCTGGAAATTGGTCCTGCTTTTGATGCCAATGGTATCCAAATAAAAATTGCCGCTCCATTGTTGTGGGATATGTTAAACACTGCCGATATTGCAATAGCGAATAATAATATTGATGCCAATTTGCGTTTTGCCCATGCTGAAACCATTTCGCCTTTAGCCACTTTACTTGAAATTGAAGGTACATCCTCTATTGCTGAGTCTATTTTTGATTATTATGCTGTTTGGCAAGCGGATAAAATTATTCCTATGGGAGCTAATATTCAATGGATTTTTTATAAAAGCGAGAAAGAAAATCAGCCTGTATTAGTTAAAGTATTATTAAACGAGCGTGAAGTGCATTTACCTATAAAATCAGTGCAATATCCTTATTATCGTTGGAGTGATATAAAGCAATTTTATACAGATAAGCTTAATAAATTAGGTTTAAGTTATATCCCGTCACTAGCAACAGCAAATTAAGTGGTAATGGAGTTAATTGCTATAGATAAAAAGCAATATTTCTATCAGAAATATTGCTTTTTGATGATTAACCTAAAAGCAAAGCATCATCGGTAACTTTTTCACCACGTGTTTTTTCAAACATATCTAATAAATCCGTTACAGTTAATTTAGCTCGTTGTTCTCCAGATACATCAAGCACAACTTGTCCTTGATGAAGCATTACCGTTCGGGTGCCATATTCTAATGCTTGTTTCATAGAGTGAGTCACCATCATTGTTGTTAATTGGTTTTTTGAAACAATTTCATTGGTTAGCTCTAAAACAAATTGTGCAGTTTTAGGATCAAGCGCTGCGGTATGTTCATCAAGCAATAATATTTTAGATGGCTGTAAAGTTGACATCAACAAACTAATAGCTTGCCTTTGACCTCCAGAGAGTAATCCCATCATATCCGATAATCGATTTTCAAGACCTAAATTTAAAGTAGCAAGTTTTTCTTTAAATATTGATCTGATATTGCGATTAAGAGCTGAAGATAAGGTAAAACGATATCCTCGGTTATAAGCGATAGCGAGATTTTCTTCAATAGTTAAGTTTTCACATGTGCCAACCATGGGGTCTTGAAATACGCGAGCAACCATACCAGCTCGTTTCCATGCTGTCCAGCGAGTGACATTTTTACCATTAATAGCAATTTTTCCTGAATCAGGAAGTAAATCACCACTAATCACATTCAATAAAGAACTTTTACCTGCTCCGTTACTACCAATTATGGTAACGAATTCACCTTCTCTAATATTCAGGTTTAGTCCTCGTAATACATGATTTTCAATTGGTGTACCCTGATTAAAAGTCAATTGTAATTGTTCAACTTTAATCATGCTTACTTACCTCTTATTTTTGCGTGTTTTTTTAATTGCTTAGGCACAACAAGAGCCAGCACAACGAGTATCGCTGTAATTAGATTTAAATCTTCTGTTCCAACCCCGATCTCTTGTAAAAACTCATTACTAAGTGCAAATGCAATAAATAAACGATATAAAATAGAACCAACAATAACTGCTAGCATCACAGCCCAAATTCGTTTAGCGGGGAATAAGCTTTCGCCAATAATAATTGATGCAAGACCGATTACAATTGTACCAACACCAATGGTGATATCAGCTCCACCTTGTGTTTGTACAAATAATGAACCTCCGAGAGCAATTAAACCATTTGATATAGCCATACCAAGTATTGTGACTCTTCCAGTCGGAATGCCTTGCGATTTTGCCATTCGTTGGTTGGTGCCAGTTGCTCTTAAGGCCAATCCCATTTGGGTATTTAAAAACGCATTGAGTAAAGCCCAAAACACAATGACAAATCCTAAAGCCATAAGAGGTTGTACAATATATTGGTTGCTGTAATCTTCAGCAATAAATGGTGAAAATATAGTTTTGGCATCAAGTAAAGAAAGATTAGGGGATCCTGCCATTCTTGATGTTTCATCCATAATATACGGACCAACACCTAATATTCTTAAATTGATAGAGTAGAGTCCTATCATGACAATAATACTTGATAATAATTGAAGAATATTGAGTTTAACATACAGTATTCCTGTCATTGCTCCAGCAAGACAGCCAGCAAACATACCTAATAACGTTGCAATCCATGGATCGATACCGATATAAATGCATAATCCACATATCGCTCCACCAAGAGGAAAACTTGCATCAGCAGTAAGATCTGGGAAATCAAGTAAACGAAACGAAATAAATACACCCAAACTCACCAACGCATAAATAAGCCCAATTCCAATTGAGCCTAATAAAAATTCAGAAGACATGAAAAAAATCCATAAAAGTTAACCGCCAAAGTTGGCGGCTTAGTTATAAAAAAAGTAAAAATTATTTTTCAACAATTTTGGTAGCTGATTTTAATACATTTTCAGATAATATAACACCTTGGCGTTCAGCCGCTTTTTTATTAATTGTTAATTGAGTAACATTACCCACTTGTGGTGGAATATCACCAGGATTTTCGCCGTTAAGTATACGGATAACAATTTTACCAGCTTGACGACCAAGATCATAATAACTCATGCCTAAAGCGGCAATAGCACCACGTTCTGCCGATTCTGGGTTGGATGCAATAAGAGGAATTTTACTTTCATTAGCCACTTTTGCTAAAGCTTCATAAGCAGAAACCACATTATTATCGGTAGTAGTATAAATCATATCTACCTTACCTTTTAAACTTCTAGCCGCGGTAGATATATCAGAAGTACGTTGTGCAGGAGCGGCAATAATTTTCATACCCCGTTTTTCTAGCTCATTTTGTAATTGTTTTAGTATGATTGTTGAGTTAACTTCGCTAGGGCTATAAACATAACCAATGTTTTTAGCCTCAGGTTTTATTTTTAGCATCATATCGATTTGAGAATCTAGTGATAAGGCGTCAGATACACCTGTTACATTTGTTTTTGATGCATCCCAACCTGGGGTTAATTTAGCTGCTACGGGATCGGTAACGGCAGTGAAAACAATAGGAATAAGTTTTGTTGTAGCAACTAATGCTTGCGAACTTGGTGTGGCAATTCCTACAATAACATCTGGTTTATTTGCTACAAATTGTTTAGCAATTTGGGCTGCATTTGCACTACTACCTTGTGCGCTTAAAAATTGTAACTTTAAATTTTTTCCAGCAATATAACCACTATCTTTTAACTCATCCTCAACACCTTTACGCACATTATCTAATGCTGGGTGTTCAACAATTGCTGTAATGGCAACAAATTTTTGTTCGGTTTTAGACTCAGCGAAAGAATAAAATGTTGCTAACGATAAACTAAGTAACATACAAAGTTTAATGATAGAATTACGCATAGAGCACTCCTGTAATTTTTTTTTTACAATCAAGCTAAATATTGAGTTACTATAAAGCAAAAAAAGATAATTTTCTAGTATAAAAACAGTTATAAGTGTAAATTTTTTATTACACCTTATCGGTGATTTGATGTTAACTTGGTAAACTTGATTAATTGATGTTAATCCAGTTATTGGATTACTGTAGGTTATATTTTTTGCTCACCTAACTACTAAGTGAGCAAAATTGTTAATTAATTTTAGTGAAGTAGGGCTTAATTATTTTCCTATGATTTTGTCTGCAGATTGAATTACCTCAGGAGGCAAAGCAACCCCTTGTTTTTTAGCTGCATCACTATTAACAACAAGGCGTAATGCTTGCCCTATTTCTGGAGTTATACTTCCTGGTTTTTCACCTTTTAATATGCGCACAACAAGCTTACCTGATTGGCGTCCTACATCATAGTAGCTCATGCCGTATGCAGCAACGGCTCCTCGTTCAATCGCATCAGGGAACGATGCTAAAAGAGGAATTTTATTTTCATTTGCAAATTTGACTAATGACTCATAGGCTGAAACAACATTGTTATCGGTTGTCGTGTAAATTAAGTCTACTTTACCTTTTAATGTATTGGCAGCAGTTGAAATATCAGCAGTTCGTTGAGCAGGTACCGCAATAAAATTAATATTTTGTTGAGATAAAAGATTTTGTAGATTTTTTAATACCACGGTTGAATTAATTTCACTTGGACTATAAATATATCCTACTGATTTAACATTAGGTACAATTTTTTTCATAAATTCGATTTGTGGACCAATTTCTTGATAATCTGATACACCAGTAATGTTTGTGCCAGCAGGTTGCCAATCTTTAATTAATTTAGCGGCGATAGGATCGGTAATTCCAGCAAATACAATAGGAATTTGTTTGGTCGCTGCAGCTGTTGCCTGTGCACTTGGTGTCGCAATTGCCACAATAACATCAGGTTTTGCTGCTACAAATTGCCTTGCAATTTGAGCTGCAGTAGCACTACTTCCTTGTGCACTTTTGTATTGGACAGTTAAATTTTTGTTTAACGTATAGCCGCTGTCTGCTAATTCATCTTTAATACCATCGCGGATTTGATCTAATGAAGGATGTTCAACAATTGCCGTAATGGCCACATTTTTAATTGTATCTGCAAAACTTAAAAAAGGTGTAAGCAATAATATTGTTACTAATAAAATAAAACGTTTCATGAATTAAACTCGCAAACTAGTACAATAGTTTGATTCTAGCTTTATTAATCAAAAATGTGAAGCTGTATTTTATTTATTTGATGATCATGTTACAAAATAATCGTTATTGTAAAATAGTTAAATAATTAATGAGCTTTGAATGAATTATTTCATATTCGATATAATGCCTATAAAACTATATTATCAGTATCTTTGTTTTTTACTGAGCAAATATAAAAGGATTTATCCCACTTTTAGCAAACCCTTCTTCTTCGGTTTTGATATCTAATATCAGCGAAGCAATATCATCCGCGATGACTTCAATATGAGGATCTTTATCTTGATCAAATATTTTTAAATAGCTATGGCAAGCATCACAACACTCGGTTTTAATTGCAGCGAGTTCTTTTTCTAAGGAGAGGTATTGTATGTCCTTCATATTATCGCAACAGGTACATTTAATTCTAGGTACATACCATTCACTTTCACATAAACTACAATGTAAATAGCGTAATCCGTTGTTACCGCCTAATTGAATAATACTAGCAGTAGGCATACTATTACAAACTGGACATAACCAGAGTTTATCTGTATTTTCTGCGATAGCTTTACTTTTAATTTGACTAGCCAGTTGGCAATAATAAACAGATAATGATGACCAAATAAATATTGCTTCATTACCATCAACTTTATCAAAGTCTCCTTTAAGCAAATGTAATGCTTTATTTTGTAATTCTAAAGCGCCATTTTTTTTAAGCTGTTCAATGACTATAGCGATTTGCTGCGTGGTATCAGAAAATGAGTCGAGTAATGAAGTAAAGTAATCTTGCCAAGTATCTTTAAGAGGTAAATTATCTAAACTAAGTGGAGGATATTCGCTATTTAATAAACACGATACATCAATATCTATAGGCTTATGTTTAACTAAATTGGCTTGTTGTTCAGCTATAATTGCACAAAAATTCAAATAATCACTAATTGGATTATTGTTTGCAAGAGTTTTTAAACGTTCTGCTCGATGAGTATAAAGTGTTTTAGGTGATGGATAAAATAGTAACGGGATTTGTCTAATAACTGAGTTTATGGCTTGTTGTTCAAGTTGTTCTTGGGGGATAATTTTTATACTCATTATAAATGCTCATTAATTGTGATTTTATTCATCACTGCTTTTTATTTTTACTATTAAAATGTCACCGCTGATAGTTACTATCAGCGGAAAATACCATTATAGATGCAGGCAAGTTACTATGCTGGTTTATGCTTAATATCTGTAGATTCTTCTTCAGATTTAGCCTTTAACTTTAGTTCATTTTGATAGATCTTTTCCATTTCTTCTTCATACCAAGTTGAATGATTTTTTTGTGCCCAAGCACGCGAAACATAGCCAGTTATCATCCCTTTAATGGAACCTTTAACCCAAATTGCCATATAAGCATGACCAATTGCAAGCAGAATTAAGCCAATTGCAGCAAGAGAATGAAGAAATATCGCAATACGGACAACTAGAACAGAAAAATTATCCGCAAAATAACGGCGCCACATGATGAGACCTGTAACAAATAAAACTAAAATTAACCCCATAATGCACCAAAATAAAAACTTTTGTCCTACATTATATTTGCCTATTGGAATGCCTCTTTCTTTGCCCAAAATGACATGTTTAAAGTTTTTAATCCATAAAAGATCATTTTTATTTGGAATATTATGGTGAGCGAGTTTTATAAACATAAACATGAGTAAAACAAAAACAATGCACCCTAAAAATGGATGCAATGCTCTTACTAATTGTGGCGTACCAAGAAATAATCCAAACAGTTTTATAGATGGAAAAAATAAAGATAAGCCAGATAGTGCAGTCAAGATAAACAGACAGACCATACACCAATGACAGAAGCGAACAATAAGTGGTGTTCTTAATATCATGCTTTTCTTATCCATGATGATTCTCCTGTTGTGATGAATTAGAGTCAATTTTCTGTTCTAAAACAGGCAAACCTAAACGCTTTCGAGCTTGTTTATCTGCTTCTTTTTCTTCTTCAATGTCTTCTTCATCAACTTCAATTGCACCAACACCCATGTAATGGAACAGCAAACCGCCAAAAGTTGCCACAAATGCAGCTGCAGATAACGGTTTCCAAATACCCTTCCAAAATCTAACAATTTCACTAATTTTAGGGTTTTTTGGTAAGCCGTGATACAATTCTGGCTGATCTGCATGATGAAGAACATACATAACATGTGTTCCCCCGACTCCTTGCGGGTCATAAAGACCAGCATGTTCAAAACCACGTTTTTTCAAATCTACAATTCTGTGTTTAGCATGGCGAATCATATCTTGTTTAGTACCAAAGTGTATAGCGCCAGTAGGACAAGTTTTAACGCAGGCGGGTTCTTGACCCACAGCAACGCGATCGACACATAATGTACATTTATAGGAGTGATTATCTTCTTTACTAATTCGTGGAATATTGAACGGACAACCTGCTACACAGTAGCCACAACCAATACAGTGTTCCGATTGAAAATCAACAATACCATTAGCATATTGAATGATAGCACCTTCTGATGGGCATGCTTTCAAACAACCAGGATCAGAACAGTGCATACAGCCATCTTTACGAATTAACCATTCAAATTTTTCATTTATCTCGACTTCTGAATACCGCATTACAGTCCATGCTTTTGGCTCTAAATCGGCAGGATTATCATAAACACCAACAGTATTGCCAACTTCAGCTCGAAGGTCATTCCATTCGCTACAAGCAACCTGACATGCTTTACAACCTATACAGGTGGTTACATCAATAAGTTTTGCAACTTCTTGTTGATAGTCCCTAGCTCGTGGCGCTGGAGTTAAAGAATTGGTTGCTGAGCGGCGTATAATATCTTGAGTTTGTAATGACATAATTTATCCTCCCATCTTATGCCGCTGTAGTAACTTTTTCGATATTGACTAAGAATGATTTATATTCTGGTGTTTGTGAATTTGCATCACCTAAATGTGGCGTCAATTCATTAACCAAAAAACCTTTCTTTGTCTGACCTGTGAATCCCCATACTATTGGGATTCCAATAGTTTCGATCTCTTTACCATCAACTGTTAAAGTTGGAAGACGTTTAGTCACAACTGCTTTAGCTTTAATATAACCTCGATGTGAAGTGATTTTAACCGTATCACCTAATTTGATTCCTTTTTTGAGGGCAAGATTTTCACTTAACTCAACAAATTGCTCAGGTTGAGTAATTGAAGCTAGCCTTGCATGTTGCGTCCAAAAATGGAAATGTTCAGTGATACTATAAGTGGTACCAACATAAGGAAATTCGCTAGCATTCCCTAAGCGAGCCAAATCTTCTTTAAATGCGCGAGCTACAGGGCTGCTGACTTGATTTGGATGCAATGGATTATTACTAATAGGTGTTTCAAACGGTTCATAGTGCTCTGGGAATGGCCCATCGACTAACCGATTTAAACAAAATAACCCACCTAAACCATCATTATTCATGATAAAAGCACCTGCCCCACTACTTGGTGGTAATGTTGCTGTAAAATCAGGTACATCATTGCCTACCCAACTTGAGCCATTCCATTTTACTAAAACTCGTTTAGGATCCCATGGTTTACCATTTTCATCTGTTGAAGCTCGGTTATAAAGTACTCGTCGATTCATCGGCCACGACCATGCCCAACCAGCATGAACACCTTTACCAGATGGATCGCTTGGATCACGCCTTGCCATTTGGTTACCTTGTTCTGTCCAACAACCACAGAATATCCAAATACCCGATGAGGTTGTACCATCTGCTTTTAATTGTGAAAAACCACTTAGTAATTGACCTTTTTTAAGAATAACATTGCCATTTTCGTCGGTTATATCAGCAAGTGCTCGTCCATTATAATCTTTGGCTAATTCCTCAGCCGCTGGGCCTTCTGGCTCCTTATAATCCCAAACTAAGTTTTCAATTGGCTCGTAATAAGCACCACCTTCTTCAGCATACAGCTCTTTTATTCTCAAAAAGATACGCGCAATAATTTCAGGATCATATAAAGCTTCATAAGGCGGTCTTGCTGCTGCCCAGTGCCATTGTAGCCAGCGAGATGAGTTAACTATTGTACCGTTTTCTTCTGCAAAACAGTTTGATGGCAATCTAAAGACTTCGGTTTGAATTTTGCTAGAATCTACATCATTAGATTCGCCATGGTTTTTCCAAAACTCAGCTGTTTCTGTTGGCATTGGATCAATGCTCACCAAGAATTTTAAGTTAGACAAACCTTCGCGAATACTATTTTTATCGGGAAGTGCAGCAAGTGGGTTAAAGCCCTGACAAATAAAGCCATTGGCTTGACCATCACGCATCATTTTGCTAAATCTTAAAACATCGTAGGTTTTATCCCATTTAGGTAACCAATCAAATCCCCAATCGTTATCTTTAGTCGATTTATCACCGTACATTGATTTCATAAAGCTGACAAAGAATTTTGGATAATTCCCCCAAAAATTCACTTCGCTTGGACCAAGTGGTTTTGGTGTTTTTTCATCTAGGTACTGAGTAAGTGAAACTTGAGAATCTTTTGGTAAATCAAGATAAGCAGGCAGACGATTTGATAATAAACCAACATCAGTTAAGCCTTGAATATTTGAATGTCCACGTAGTGCGTTAATACCTCCGCCCATTACGCCAATATTGCCTAAAATAAGCTGAATCATGGCAGCAGTACGGATAATTTGTGATCCATAAGTATGCTGAGTCCAACCTAATGCATATAAAAATGTGGCTGCTCTATTGTTAGCTTTAGTGCTAGCAAGTGAGCGGCAAACATGCAAAAAACCTTCAATAGGACTTCCCGTTATTTTATTTACCATTTCGGGTGTATAACGTTTGACATGCTGTTTTAATAGATTCCATACACAACGGGGATGACTTAACGTTTTATCCCGAAGAGCATACCCGTTGTCATCCTTTTGATATGCCCAACTTGTCAGATCATACTGTTTGGTATCAGCTTCATAACCACTAAATAGCCCTGTAGCTTCATCAAAATTAAAATCATCACGAACAATTAGGCTTGCATTACTATGAGTAACTAAGTAGTCAAAATTAACTTCGTTATTGCTAATAAGATAATTGATAATACCAAGTAGAAAAGCAATATCAGAACCTGAGCGAATAGGTACATACAAATCAGCCACTGAGGCTGTTCGATGAAAACGAGGGTCAATGGCAATTAGTTCAGCACCATTATTAATTTTTGCTTCTATAGCCCATTTAAAACCAACCGGATGAGCTTCAGCTGCATTTCCCCCCATTACGATAACAACATTAGCATTTTTGATATCATTCCAGTTGTTAGTCATGGCGCCGCGACCAAAAGTAGCCGCTAAGCTAGATACAGAAGGACCATGACAAACTCTAGCTTGGGTTTCAAGGCTTAACATACCTAATGCGCGAGCAACTTTGAACGCTAACCAACCTGTTTCATTACTAGCTGCTGAGGTAACAAGCCAGCCTGTTGTTGTCCAGCGATTGACTGTTGTGCCTTCCGCATTTTTTTCAACAAAATTTTTATCTCGATCAGCTTTCATTAAACGAGCAATACGATCAATGGCTTCATCCCAACTTATTTGTTGCCATTTATCTGAACCAGGGGCACGATATTCAGGATATTTAACTCGTTGTTCACTTTTTACATAATCCAGAACACCTGCACCTTTAGGGCAAAGAGAGCCTCGACTAACAGGATGATCGGGATCTCCTTCTACATGGAAAATAGACGATTCGGCATTTTTAGCCCCATCGCCACGGCTATATAGCAACATACCACAGCCAACAGAGCAGTAAGTACAATTATTTCGAGTTTCTTTTGATTTCAATAATTTATATTGGCGAGTTTGAGCAAGCGCTACATTTGGAGAAAAACCAAGCGTAGCTACCGTTGTTCCAGCCATACCACCAGCACAGATCTTAAAGAACTGCCTACGGTTAAATAGCATATGGACTCCTTAGAAAGCTGACATTACGTTTTAATTTATTATATTGGAAGCATTTACATCCTTACTAATTGTAATGATAATCTTTAATTAAATGAAAATAAAGGGAAAACAGAGGAAGAATAATGAAAATTTGATATGTGTCAAATTTTAGCCAAAATGATTGTTTTTAAAACAGTTTATTTTTATTTTGTATCTATATTATAGAACTCATTTATAAACATAAGCTTGCTCATTTCAATAATTGAGCAAGCTGAACTAAATAGTTTTGTTATTTTATTGTTTGGTTAAAGGATTAATTTCGTCAATGGTCTGCATAACCCTTGTGGTAATAAGTGGTTTAAGGATTTCGTTCATTTTTTCGATTTTTGGGATGTTTTCGTCACCGTGATCATCTAGATAGCCTTGTTCACGTAACGATGCAACGAGTGTAGAAAATACGCCTTTGTCAAAGAACTCGGGGGCATTGATGCCGTGTAAAATAGATAATCGTTCGGCTATTAATTGGCCTTCTTTTTCTAGTTTTGCACGGCTAATAGTTGGATCTTTTTGCAATAAAGAAAACGCAATAGCATAACGTTGTAAAGTATCTTTAGAAGATGAAGCAATTAATTGTAATCCCGAAATTTTTAAAGAATTTACTGTCAATTTATCTGTCGAGTCGCTAATTAAATTCAATTTGGCATAAGTTGCTATGATTTGTTGTACATATACAGTTAGCTGTTCATCATTATGATAAAGGAATAGTTCTGATTTTATTAAAGGGAAAAACCGTCTTACTTGTTCTAATATTTCGCCAGATGATATTTGGTTATATTTGAGCACAATTCTAGCTACGATTGCAGGAATAATCAGTAAATGCTGAATATTATTTCGGTAATAGGTCATTAATACTGCTTGTTCAGTTGTAAGTCCAACCATTTCACCAACTTCATCGGTAGTAATAATGAATTTACCCATTTGTTTGGCGTGTTCAAATAATTCTTCAGGTGTTTGATCTGGAATAGTTATCAAATCTGAATAAGGAATATTTTTTAATAATTTTAAAAAATAATCGATATGTTCCAGTAACCTTACTTTGGTTAGTGCGCGTTGGTCTGCGGCCAATAATATTGAACAGCATAAGTTCATCGCATTAATTGCAGCTGAAGAGTTAATATGCTCCATAATTTGTTTAGCAAGTAAATTGGTTGTTGGTGTTAACCAACTAGGGCGCTGTGTACCAGTTGGTTCTATTTCATTTCGCCAATCAGGAACTTGTTGGTTTAAAAATTGATTCAAAGGTATAGGTTGGCCAAAATTAACATAGCCAAACCCTAATTTTTTTAATTTGAAAAATGCTTTAATTGTGCGTCCTAAACTCTCTTTTTCTTTTTTTGCACCACGGAGTTCATTGGCATAAGTTGCAACTTCTAAAACATGTTCATAACCAATATAAACAGGAACAACAGTAATTGGGCGTGCATCACCACGCAATAATGTTTGGATTGTCATCATCAACATGCCTGTTTTAGGATCGAGTAACCGGCCTGTGCGTGAGCGTCCACCTTCAATAAAATACTCAACAGAATAACCACGGATAAATAGTTCAGCCAAATATTCACGAAAAACGGCAGTATAGAGCTTATTTCCTCTAAATGAGCGGCGAATAAAAAATGCACCTAATCGCCTAAAAATAGGACCTGCTGGCCAAAAGTTTAAATTAATGCCAGCAGCAATATGAGGAGGAACTAAACCTTGTCGATAAAGCACATAGGATAATAAAAGGTAATCCATATGACTACGATGACAAGGAGCATACACAATTTCGTGTCCGTTTTGCGCAAGCTCACGAACTGGATCTGCGTTTGTCACTTTAAGACCTTGATAGAGCCTATTCCATGCCCAAGTGAGAACAAAATCAGTTATTCTTAACATACGATAAGAAAAATTTGCGGCAATTTCGTTTAGCATTGCTAAAGCATTTTTTTTCGCTTTATCAATATCAATATTTTTGCTTTTAGCCTCTTCTTGTATTGCTTCTGACAGTCCAGGATTATTTAATAATTTATTAAGCATTTCTTGGCGAATGGGCAGTTTGGGGCCGACAGAAGCTATCCTTTGCTTTGCAAAATGAATACGCGCAACGCGAGCCAATTTATGTGCTAACACTGAAAGATCTTGTTTATCGACATGAATATCTTTAAACGAAACAGTACGAGAAAAGCGTGTATAACAGTCTCTGCCTGATGTCATTATTTTTAATAATTTACTGGGTGCACCAAGTACTTGCAGTGAAAGTTTTTTTTCTCCTTCTTTATCAGGGCGGCGACCAAACATGACCGAAATAGGTAGCATCTGAATATCAAGATCATGATTTTGTTGATGTGCAGAAATATAATCCCTTAAAATTTCAATCGCTTTACTTTTTTGTTGATTGGATGCAAAAATACCAGGTCCTTTATCAATATAGATATAAGCTGGAATAACTTTACCATTAATATCTATGCCAACTAATGGATCAGGTAAACTATATTGCAAACAAAGAGATCGAACCACCATCAAATCGATTTGAGAGTTATAAGGAAGTACGTATAAAATTGGCTTGTTGGTATCGAGGTCTAATTCTGTTATTGGATCGGTAGGAATTGGCTTGCTTTTAACAAAAAGCTTCACCAAAATTTGGATTAGAAAAAAATAAACTTTAGTCCACCAAGAAAACATAAAAAAATAAACCTCATACGTTTTTATTAATTATCCATTTAACTAACTTAGACTCTGCACTTTCTAACCAAACTGAGAAATAAATGTTTAGATTAAAAATTTAAAGCAGTTTTGTTTTTAGTCTGCAAAAGCATTTAATAGTTAATGCAGTATATACTTCTTACTGCTTATCTGTTAGTAAATTTGCACAATCTTTAGTCCATGTAATTAGCTGATAAAAACAACTTATATAACAATATCCAAGTCTAATATAAAGGTTTATTGATATCAACTAAATGGATCTCTCTGTTTTTTCTTCTTTAGCTAATTGATTAATAAAATAGTTTCAGTTGAATTAACTACGACTTTGGTATAATGCATCTAAAATATATCGTAATTGTTTAACATCTAATTGACCTGGTGCCGATGGATTTTTAGCCGCTCCAAAAGTCATTGCTGAACCAAATGTCGAACCAGCAATACGACTAACAGTTCCAAGTCCAGCCATTGACATGGTAATAATCGGCGTAGTTGAGTGTTTTTTGTCCATTTCTGTGGTGGCAGCCAACAAAGTTAATACATCATCCTCGGTGTTGGGCATAACAGCAATTTTGGGAATGTCTGCGCCAAGTTCTTGCATTTTTTTTAGTCGATAGACAATATCGCTCTTAGATGGCGTTTTTTCAAAATCATGATTTGATACCACAACAAATACCTGATGTTTGTGTGCGACATCGATAATATCTTTTACATAGTCATCACCAATAAACATCTCAACATCAATCAGATCGATAAGCCCACTACAAGCCATTTCTTTATTCAATTGGACATAAGATGTTAATGGCCATGGCTTAGCTCCACCTTCGTTTGCGGTTCTAAAAGTGAATAAAATAGGTTTATTTGGTAGTAAATCTGCTATTTTTTTAGCGACTAACTTTACAGTATTAAGATTATCAACATGGATAAAGTGATCAACACGCCACTCTAAAACGTCAAAATCAATTGATTGTAAAAACTGTACTTCACCAATTAATTCTGCTTCAGTTTTACCGATAATTGGCACAATAATTTTGGGTGCGCCTGAACCGATTTCAAGTTTTTTGATGGTAAGTGTTTTCATTTTGTATCCTGTTAGCTAAAAATTCCGTTAATAGACCATAATTTTATCTGGTTTTAATTTTGTATTAAATAAAACAGTAGCATGCAGTCATTAGCATAAGAAATTATTTATTAATCATTAAAACCCATTTGCTCTTTCACATATTCAATAGGGGCATCTTCGCCTGTCCAAATTTTTATTTGAGCTGCACCTTGCCATAACATCATGCCAATACCATTTAATATTTTACAACCTTGTTGCTCAGCTATTTCAAGTAGTTTTGTTTTACGCGGACTATAAATACAATCTGTAACAACAAGATCGGGGGTTAACATTGTTGGATCTGTAATTAAGCTTTTTCCTTCTAACGGTTTCATTCCGACACCTGTTGCATTGCAAAGTACGACACTATCTGAAATTTCTTTGCGTAGTTGATCTTTATCGGCCAGATCGATAACGCGTACATAACATTGAGTATTTTGATTTAATTTTTTCGCAATAGCTTCTATTTTTGTATAGCACTCATCCTTTTGATTAAAGACAGTGATCTCTTTTACGCCATCAAGAGCAGCTTGTACAACAATGGCCGTTGCAGCCCCTCCAGCGCCTAGAATGGTTATTTTTTTGCCTATCACATTAATGTTGGCTTCTTTTAGCATACGCATGTAGCCCATTCCATCTGTGTTATAGCCTGTTAAAACACCATTATCGTTTGAAATAGTATTACACGCACCACTCATTTCCACAGCAGGTGTTAACTTATCAAGGTATTGGCAGACTAGTTGCTTGTTGGGCATAGACACGGCACTGCCACGTAATCCTAATGCTCGAATTCCTTTAATTGCGTCAGGGAGTTTTTTTTGGTCAACTTCAAATGCTAAATAAACATAAGGCACCTTTAGTTTAGAATAAATGGTATTTTGCATTTGAGGGGATAAGCTATGGCGAATAGGGTAAGCCATTAAACCAATCAATAGAAAATGTCCGTCGATGTTATTTCTCATTAGCAACTCTCCATAATAGCCCTACTGATTAGTAAGGGGGTATTTTTAGAATTCTTTATTAGAATATTTTTAATTTTATATATATTTATATATAGATGAAAGAGTGAGTATACACTATCGATTGCACTTTCAACATCTATCACCTAGAATAATAAGTTTTCGTCTTAACTAAGAATCTATTTTTATGAATACAGTGCTTGATTTGTTTTCTTCAATAAATGCGGTTGTAGTTGCGGTAATTTGTATGTTAATTTTATCTCTTTGCCGTGTTCATGTCGTTATTAGCTTAATAATTGGCGCATTTGTTGGTGGGCTATTTAGTCATTTATCGTTAAAAGAAACCATTGATGCATTTAATACTGGGATCAGCAATGGAGCTAATATTGCGCTTTCTTATGCTATGTTAGGTGCGTTTGCAGTGGCAATATCGAAATCTGGCTTACCCGAATTATTGGCTGATAAAGCTATTAAGCAACTTACATCAAGCGACGCAAAAAAACGTATCAAGTGGATTTTGATTGTTATTATTGGGTTAGTAAGTATTTCATCGCAAAATGTTATTCCTATTCATATTGCTTTTATTCCGCTTTTAATTCCACCGCTTTTATACGTAATGTCCCGCTTACAGCTTGATAGAAGAATGATTGCTTGTATTATGACATTTGGATTAATTACGCCTTATATGTTTTTACCAGTAGGATTTGGGAATATCTTTTTAAATCAAATTTTATTAAAAAATATTACCGCATCAGGAATGGATGTTAGCCATGTAAATGTAATGCATGCAATGGCAATTCCTGCATTAGGCATGTTTGCTGGTCTATTATGGGCTATTTTTGTTAGTTATCGTAAGCCTAGAGAATATAAAATTATTCGTGGAGAGGCAAATCAAGATGCTTTAAAAGATGTGAATAAGCGTTCTCTTATTGTTTCATTATTGGCGATTGTTCTATCTTTTACTGTTCAACTTTATACTGGTTCAATGATTTTAGGTGCCTTAATTGGTTTTATTTGCTTTATTGTGTCAGGTTCGATTAAATGGGGCGAAGCTGATGGCGTTTTTACGGACGGCATCAAAATGATGGCTATGATCGGGTTTGTAATGATTTCAGCACAAGGTTTTGCCGAAGTGTTAAAACAGACTCATGAAATAGAACCTTTGGTTATCAACAGTGCAGCATTATTTGCTGGTAATAAAGTGATTGCAGCTTTTGTGATGATGCTAATTGGGCTGGTTATTACATTAGGTATTGGATCTTCATTTTCGACAGTCCCTATCATTGCTGCAGTATATGTCCCACTTTGTGTACAACTCGGTTTTTCACCAATTGCCACCGTATGCTTAATTGGTGCATCAGGTGCGATTGGTGATGCGGGATCGCCGCCATCAGATACTATTTTAGCGACCTCAGCAGGGCTAAATCATGATGGACAACATGACCATATTCGCGATAGCGTTATCCCAACATTTACCCATTTTAATATTCCATTATTTATTGCTGGTTGGGTTGGATCGTTAATTTTATAAGTTAATCCAATTAAATGAATTAAGGTCGTTATTCATTATGAATAAAAAATCATCCCAAAATATTAGAGCTATTTGTGCGCAAGCTATTTTTAATGTGCTAGAAGAAGGACAGTCATTAAGCGCTACATTGACAACTTTAAACCACAAAATAGCCGATAAAGATAAGGCGTTAGTACAAGAAATTTGTTTTGGTGTGATGCGAGTATTACCTGAACTCAATTTTTATATTCATACTTTGATGAGTAAAGTGTTAACGGGTAAAAATAGAATTTTACATGACCTATTGTTAGTGGGTATTTATCAGATTCTTTATACCCGTATCCCAGCACATGCGGCAGTCGGTGAGACAGTTAATGCGGTCAATACTCTCAAAAAAACACAGCTTAAAGGGGTTGTAAATGGTGTGTTGCGTGAGTTTTTGCGCCAACATACATCATTACAACAAAAATTTACGCAAGACAGCAAGCAACAAAACCAGAAAACATTACACCCAAGTTGGTTGTTAACACGCCTTAAGCAAGCCTATCCAGAGCAGTGGCAAGCTATTGTTCATGCTAATAATCAAAAACCACCAATGTGGTTGCGAGTTAATCTTAACCAATATTCAGTAAGTGATTACCAACAATTACTTGCTGAACAACAAATTGAGTCTGATAGCTTTCCAGAGTTACCTAGTGCTCTGCGATTATTGTCGCCTGTCAATGTAAATAAATTACCTTGTTTTGATGGGGGTGCTGTCACGGTACAAGATCTGTCTGCGCAATATGCCGCTTATTTGTTAGCACCGAAAAATGGCGAGCTCATTTTGGATATGTGCGCAGCACCTGGTGGTAAAACCACACATATTTTAGAAGTTGCTCCAAAAGCACAAGTTTTAGCGGTGGATATTGAGCCTAGCCGAGTGAAGCGCATTCACGAAAATTTAACTCGATTAAAATTACATGCCGAAGTTAAAGTTGGTGATGGATTAACCCCAGAACGATGGTGTGAAGGGCAACAATTTGATCGTATTTTACTTGATGCACCTTGCTCTGCAACAGGCGTTATTCGCCGTCATCCAGATATAAAATGGTTACGCCGAGATAGTGACATCATGCAGTTGACTGAATTACAATACGCCATTTTAACTAAAATCTGGGCTTATTTAAAAACTGATGGTACTTTGGTTTATGCCACTTGTTCAATCCTACCAGACGAAAATAAATTACAAATTGAGCGTTTTTTACAAGAAAACACCAGCGCCAAATTACAAGGTGAACTTAAACAATTTTTACCTACTGAAAATGGTGGTGATGGTTTCTTTTATGCAGTATTAAAGAAAGTATAATTTGACTTTTTACTTTTATTAAAAACTTTCCGGTTACTATGTGTTTGAGTATAAAAAACTAAAAAAATCACACAATCCTGATTTGGACAATCTTTAGTAGTTGTGATAAATTTTGGAGTTATTTTATCTTATAAAGATGTTCAGATATGGCTTATACTCTCACCTACAATGATTTACCTGAAAATATCCAACATTGGCAAGGTTTACCGCTGTCATTAAATGGCTGTGAAGTGGTTCCTTTAGATTATAATGCAGGTAAAACAGGCTGGATTATTTATGGTAAAAAGTTAAATAAAACAGTCTTATCAAAATTCCAAGATCAACTTGCTATGCCAATGGTGATTGTTTCATCATGGAAAATCAAAACTTATCAGATTGTTCGTATTGCTGGGGTGATACCTAAAAAAGCCAAATCAATTTCATTAGCATTAGGTATTGATGTTGCCCCAATCGATAATTTACCCACGCTACGCTCCCCGGGGTTACTTGTTATGGACATGGATTCGACAGCGATTGGCATTGAATGTATTGATGAACTGGCCAAATTGCATGGTGTAGGGCAGCAAGTTGCAGCGGTAACTGAACAAGCGATGCGAGGTGAACTTGATTTTGCCACGAGTTTGCGAAAACGTGTGGCAACCTTAAAAGGCGCACATCAAGCTATTTTAGATCAAGTTAAAGATAATTTACCACTTACTCCTGGGCTTACTTATTTAGTAAAAGAACTGCATAAAAAAAATTGGCATGTTGCTATTGCCTCAGGCGGTTTTACCTATTTTGCTGATCATTTAAAGCAAAAGTTAAAATTAGTTGACGTTTATGCTAATGAATTAGAAATCAAACATGGTAAATTAACTGGTAAAGTTTCTGGTCAAATTGTTGATGCAAAATATAAAGCAAGGACATTACAACAACTAGCAGCATCGTTGGAAATTCCCATTGAACAAACTGTCGCAATTGGTGATGGAGCCAATGATTTGATGATGATTCGTATTGCTGGTCTAGGTGTTGCTTATCATGGTAAACCTAAAGTTGTCGAAAAAGCACGAATTAGTATTAATTATGCTGATTTAACGGGTTTATGGTGTATTTTATCCACTAGTTTATTAAGTGAAGGTTAGGAGATTAAATTGGCAAAAGCAGTAAAACGTGCTTATGTTTGTAATGATTGTGGAGCAGATTACCCACGTTGGCAAGGGCAATGTAGCTCATGCCATGCTTGGAACACCATTACCGAAGTTAGGCTTGCAAGCACCTCTTCACGTAACGACAGATTAACGGGTTATGCAGGTAGCGGGATTGGGCAAGCCAAAATTCAAAAATTGTCCGAAATCAGTTTAGAGGCACTGCCAAGATTTTCAACCGGTTTTTCAGAATTTGATCGTGTGCTTGGTGGTGGTGTTGTACCAGGTAGTGCTATTCTCATAGGAGGGAATCCCGGAGCAGGTAAAAGTACGTTATTACTGCAAACCATGAGTAAGCTCTCATCACAAATGAATACACTTTATGTTACTGGTGAAGAATCACTCCAACAAGTTGCAATGCGTGCCCATCGATTAGGGTTACCTGCGGATAATATTAATATGTTGTCCGAAACCAGTATTGAGCAAATCTGTTTATTGGCTGAGCAGTCCCAGCCTAAATTAATGGTGATTGACTCTATCCAAGTGATGCACCTTACTGATATCCAATCTTCGCCTGGTAGTGTCGCTCAGGTTCGAGAAACAGCTGCTTATTTAACACGTTTTGCTAAAACAAAAGGCATTGCCATTATTATGGTTGGGCATGTTACTAAAGATGGCTCTCTTGCTGGCCCAAAAGTACTTGAGCACTGTATTGACTGTTCAATTTTATTGGATGGCGATGCCGACTCACGTTTTAGAACACTGCGAAGCCATAAAAACCGTTTTGGAGCAGTAAATGAGCTGGGTGTGTTTGCTATGACTGAACAAGGTTTAAAAGAGGTTAGCAACCCATCAGCAATCTTTTTAAGCCGTGGAGATGAAATGCTACCGGGTAGTTCGGTAATGGTATTGTGGGAAGGTACTCGCCCATTACTGGTCGAAATCCAAGCGCTAGTCGATCACTCGATGTATGGTAATCCAAGACGTGTGACTGTAGGATTAGATCAAAATCGGCTTGCATTATTGCTTGCAGTATTGCATAGGCATGGGGGATTGCAAATGGCCGATCAAGATATTTTTGTTAATGTTGTTGGTGGTGTAAAAGTTACCGAAACAAGTGCGGATTTAGCATTGATTGCAGCACTTGTATCAAGTTTTCGCAATCGTCCGTTGCCACAAGATATCGTTATTTTTGGTGAAATTGGTCTTGGTGGCGAAATTCGACCAGTACCAAGTGGACAAGAACGTATCTCTGAAGCGGCTAAACATGGTTTTAAAAAAGCAATTGTACCTATTGCCAATATGCCGAAGAAGAAGCCCGAAAATATGCAAATTTTTGCAGTTAAAAAAGTGTCAGAAGCACTAGATATTTTAGGTGATTTTTAAAAACCATATAAAATAGTAATAGTTAAAATTAATCCGCCAATAAGATTATCGGCGGATTAAAGTTGGATTCAATTTTATTAAATGGGTTAATATTATTGTTTAATAACAAATTTCATAACAAGGTTGATAAGCGCTTCCTCCTGGTAATTTCATTCGGTTTTGTTTAACAAAACTACGCAATAAATTATCAAGTTGCTGCATAATTTCAATATCACCTTGTAATTTGTATCGACCATTTTCGGCAATTTGCTTCATACCAAATTCTTTAACATTTCCTGCAACAATACCAGAAAACGCACGACGCAAATCAGCGGCTAACAGCTCGACAGGTTGCTCACGATGAAGATTTAATGAAGCCATATTAGCGTGAGTAGGTTCGAAAGTATGTTGTAATGATTCATCAATTTTTAATAGCCAATTAAACCCATAAGCATCACCTGTTTTTAAGCGTGAAGCTTTAACATGCTTAACACCCTCTTTCATAATACGAGCTACTTGTTCAGGTGAATCGATAATAATTTGATAAAGTTTAGTGGCCTCATCGCCTAATGTGCTACGAATAAAATTATCTATTGAAGCAAAATAATCTTCGCATTCTTTAGGTCCAGTCAGAATAAGAGGTAGGGTTTGGTGTTTATTTGCAGGGTTTAATAAAATACCCAGAATATAAAGCAACTCTTCAGCGGTGCCTGGTCCACCAGGGAAGATAATAATGCCATGAGCCATTCGCACAAACGCTTCAAGGCGTTTTTCGATATCGGGCATAATAATCAATTCATTGACTAATGCATTAGGCGGTTCTGCTGCAATAATTGACGGTTCGGTCATACCAATAAAACGGCTTTCTTTATAACGCTGTTGCGCATGACCAACGGCAGCTCCTTTCATTGGTGCTTCCATAACACCTGGACCACAACCAGTACAAATATTAAGTTCACGCAAACCAAGTTGCATACCTACTTGACGGGCATAATAGTATTCATTTTCGTTAATCGAATGTCCACCCCAGCAGACAACCAAATTTGGCTCTTCACCCACATGGAGCGCATTGGCATTGCGTAAAATAGAAAAAACAAGGTTTGTAATATAAAACGAATGATCCCTTTCAAATTTGAAATCGGAAATAAGCTCTTTAACTGCACTGATTTGACTATTCAAAAAAAGGATATCGCGTAACACTGCAAACAAATTAGCTTGAATTGAACGAATAATTCGACCATCAACAAAAGCGCTTTCTGGAGCATTAACCAACTCCAACTTGACACCTCGCTCTTTACTAATCACATTAATTTCGAAAGACTGGAATCTATCTAATAGATCTTTCGTATTATCGGTTTTACTACCTGCATTTAGTGTTGCTAACGAACAATTTCTATATAATTTATAAAGTTCGCTATTGGCAGATTTTTTCAGAATATCGACTTCTGCCTGAGCAAGTAGATCCATTGATCCTAATGGGCTAATATGGGTGATCATTACAACCTCCATTTGACTATTTTATCAGCAAGGCGACTATTATATACTTAAACTGATTGAATAGGAAAAGTGGATCAATTTAATTAATTCAACACTTTGTTTTTAATTGATAATTTTGAATAAATATTCGAAATTAAGTAACTTATTTTAAGTTAGATATTAAATGAATTAATTTTTAATGTGGCTAATAGTTTAATCATAATATAAAATTATTTGGAATTTTACTTATGGAATTCAATGAGATATAGAGTTAATGAAGAATGACTTTTACTTATTAAAAGGAACTGTAAGCTGTTTACAAGTAGATAAAAATCCGCAACAAACTGACACTAAGCTGACGGTGACGGATCGAATAGAAAAAGATTTTTATGCAATGTTTTGTTCAATTATCGCATTGATTTGCTTTTTTATTTCTTGTCGCCCGCCTTTAAGGGGGCAACGCTTTTGTTGCCAGATCGGCAATAAAAAAGTAGAGGGAAGGCTTAACACGATTGGTTTTAATGAGGGCGATTATGTTGAAATGCTTGTTAAGCCGCAAAAAAATGATGTTTACCAGCCTTATGCCGTACGAATTCCCAAACAACATTCGATAATTTTTCCGAAAAATATTGGTTTAACAACGTTCGCACTTTTAAAAGTTATTTTTATTTTGATGACGATATTTGCCGTTGTTTTCCTGCTTATTTTGTTAATTATTGAACTATTTAACGGTTGTTCATTAAATTATATTTTTAACATATTTAAATACTGTTTTTTGGGGTGGATCATTGCAATTATTGTTGTTTTTTTGATAGGTGGAGGAGGATACTCTTTTATTTCTAATCAAATTTATGCCTGTTTTGGGTATGAAAAACCGTGGAAATATGATTCTGAAAAAGAAAAGGAACGCTTTAAAAAATTGTATCGAATCAATGATCCTGAAATATTTAACGATCCACAGACCCCTGACTTTGAAAAATTCAAAGAATTTAAAGCATTAACAGATTACTACTGTAGAACGCCAACTTTACCTAATTGGGTTAAAGTCATTGATGAACGAAACAAAAAATAACAAATAATTCAATAGATAAATATAAGGAATAAAAAATATGGAACAGAATATAGGCGATAGCCATTATTACCAAATTATTACTGGTTATATCACCGATCTGGAAGTCTATGACACACAAGAAAGTTATCTTAATGCTCGCAAACTAGCTGGATGCCCTGATGTCAATTTACGAACAATAGGGCATTTAGATTTAGTTTCTATGGCTAATAGTATGAAAATAAATGCAGCAAAAATTCAAAACATTGATTACGATACAGCCGATATTGAGCAGTATTTTTGCTGTAAATTAGGTGATAAGGTGATTGAAGGCGTATTTTGTCGAACCTTTTTTAATGAGGGAGACTACGTGGAGGCGGTTGTTGATCCACTAGCTGGAGGATCCTATTTTGCTTATGCATTACGCCGTCCTGCCGATAAGCTTTTATGGTTACATCCTTATGCAACAGAGGGAACAGAAGCTGGCAATTCAAAACTAAATATACCTATTTTACCGCGTATTTTCCTTATTGGTGCTGGAGGATTGGGGGCATTTACTTTCTTTTATTTTGTAGTAATGGCCTTTTCTAAAAATAATTTTTCGCTACTTCTTATGGCTGCTATGGGATTATTATTTATTTTACCAACTTATTTATTCTCTTCTGCATTTAAAAAATCAAAATCCGGTTCTGCTATTGCTGATAAGATTTTTGCGACTTTGGGGTATAGTTGTAAATACCCCAAACTTAGTACACAACTCACGTAGAAAATTAAGCTGCTTGTTTTAGTGTTTTATACTCAATCGGTGTCATGTTATTTAATGCCTCATGCGGTCTTTCGGTGTTATAAATCGTTAGCCATTCTTCGGTTATTTTCCTAGCTTGTGCTAAGTTGTTAAAAAGATATAAATCGAGTACTTCAGTACGATAGGTACGATTAAATCGTTCAATAAAGCCATTTTGATAAGGGCTACCGGGCTGGATATAATCAATGGTTATATCATGTGATTTAGCCCAGTTTATAAAGGTTTTTCCTGTAAATTCTGGCCCATTATCGACCCGTATTTTTAATGGATATC
>NZ_LZHA01000044.1:0-1645 GCF_001690335.1 Gilliamella sp. Gris1-4
AAATTTGAACATCTGAGCATAGCGAAGATGGCCTCGTAGAGGCGAGTATCAGGATGATACGAGTATTGCCGTAGGCCACATTCTGTAGCCTTGCGAGGGGTTTTTAGGGGATTTCGCAAAAAATCCCCTAAATCGGACGTTGTCACTGTAGCTATTTTGTTCACCAAAGGTCAAAACGTCCGAAACCTTGCCGTACTAAAAATAGACCACCGCTTTAAAGCGCCACAGCGCAACCCTAAGGAAAACGCCCCAACTTACGCGGGGGCTTTGTTCTTTGTTATATTATCCTCTCAAGCACCATAACCACCCCCGCGCCCTAAGGATTAAGAACTAAACGCTAAGAACTAAGGTGCGGTGCAAAGGCCATAGAAGGAGTAGTTGGCACTGTCGCTGTAGACGTTGCCGTTGTACGAGGTGACATAGAACTGATCGCTACCTGTCGCGTCACTCGTCCCGTATCTGCGGTTGACGAAGCCCGCATCAGCGTAGTCGGACATGTAACCCCACTCCGTGAAAAATCCTGCCCCTATGTGACGCTGATACCTATTTCCTAATGAACTAGGGGCTGCGCCATCTATGCCATTTACACATGGAAACCAAGTATTATCTACACCACACTTCGCATTGGTTAAATCACTTACCCGTGGCATTCGATAACCCAAACTTCTACACCATGCTAATTGATTAGAAGCGCTAGTTTGGTAACCACCCCGATTGACGAACCACTGCCTTAACACAAATCCATACCTCACCTCATTACCATTACTATCCCTACCCACCAACTCGAAGGTCTGTGGCAAAGATGGACGTGTAAGTGAACCAGGATTACTTGAGCTTATCTGACTACTACTTGCCCTAGGACCTGTTAATGTTACCCGTGTGTCTAAACCAACCCTACTCACCGTTGCTCCCAAACTACCTCTTGTGTTAACTGTCCAACTCAACTGACCTCCGCCAATACCACCTATGTCCAAATCAAAATACAATCCATCTGCTCCTGTTGTTGGAAAGTTTCTGTCGTAAGATGATGGGTTTGTTGACTGAACTAAAAAACCTTTCTCAGGATTCCATATGTTAGATGGGCCTGCGTAGTCGCCTTTGCCAAAGTATAGATTCGGCCTGACCGAACAAATAACTGGCTGTGACGGCAAAGTGATATAATAATCCACCGTCCCTCCGTAAAAACGACTACTATTTGGCACTCCATACTGTGTAGTTAAACTTCCCCCTGTACTATCTAAAGTGACCTTATAAGGCGCGTTACATATACTTAATGTATCACTACGATTAACCGTAGCGCCATCTTTATCCTCTATTACTAACGATATACTCCCTGTTGCAGTAACACCATTTGTACCCTGTCCATCCCCATCATCATCTCCCCACTTCCCTTGGCTGATTAGACTATTTAAACTAATAGATGTTGCACCCGATGGCAATACCGTATGAATATCATTAAATGTATAATTTCCACTTGGTAACCTTATCGGATTTGTAACACTTGATGTGTTTGTTGACTGAGTGATACGTCTTCCATCAGGCAACTCGATTGCCAAAAAAGTGTCTGTATTAGTTGCCTTTGTCCGCCCACCATCAAACGTTAAATACGGCCCACTACCGTGAATAGTATTGGTTGTATTTACCG
>NZ_LZHA01000045.1:0-26109 GCF_001690335.1 Gilliamella sp. Gris1-4
TTTGCGAAATCCCCTAAAAACCCCTCGCAAGGCTACAGAATGTGGCCTACGGCAATACTCGTATCATCCTGATACTCGCCTCTACGAGGCCATCTTCGCTATGCTCAGATGTTCAAATTTGTTCCAGACAAATTTGTCTAACGCCGTAATAAGACAGACAACATAACCTTAAGTGGCTTTTATGAGTCACTTTTTTATAAAAAACACTGCAAAAACCACAAAAAATCGCTCCGGTAGACTATTGATTTTATTGAAGTTTTTGTCTTGTCGTTTTCAAGCTAAATCAATCACTTACACAACCTAAGCAAAGCGCCAACATAAAACAAACCAACAAAACCACGAACAGCGCCCTAATAACAACAAATTAACCGCTCTAAACCCTTTTTTTAACGAAAATTTAAAATCAAATAAAATCAACATATTAAAAAACAGCTTAAAAAAAGGGTTTTTAAAGCCAAAATTGTTGTTTATCTTTATATAACAAGATTTATCAAATCTTGAGTTCTACCTTAACGCCGTATAGGCGGCAATAAAATGAGCTTCGGATACTTGCGCTGCTGTCGTTGCCCTTAACGCCGTATAGGCGGCAATAAAAACTGCATCATCTCACGACGCCCCTCCAAATATCCTTAACGCCGTATAGGCGGCAATAAAATTCTAAATCAGGCAATACCTCTGCTTGTCCACCCTTAACGCCGTATAGGCGGCAATAAAAAGTCACGATTAAAACCATGCTCATTTAATACACCTTAACGCCGTATAGGCGGCAATAAAAATGATGATTTATATTATACTGCTGATCAAAATCCTTAACGCCGTATAGGCGGCAATAAAATTTTTAAATTTCAGTTCAGCATCATTTGCGTGCCTTAACGCCGTATAGGCGGCAATAAAATAACAGTAAACATTATGGTAGATTGAGCGTTACCTTAACGCCGTATAGGCGGCAATAAAATTTTGTTGCAACGTCACGACGTTGATGAAACACCTTAACGCCGTATAGGCGGCAATAAAAACGCTGTTAAAACCCAATTCTGAGTTTGATTCTTGGGGCGGTGAAAAATGGGTGTTAGATGAAAATAAACAGCATCAGCACTATGTAGCTGTAGCAGCAGCACAGAAAAGACAGTTATTAAGCGAAGCTAGCTCACAGATTGATTATCTACAAGATGCAATCGACACAGAAATAGTAACTGATGAAGAAAAAGCATTGTATGCGACGTGGAAAAAATATCGTGCGTTATTAAATCGTATTGATGTTGATGCTGCGCCAGAAATTGATTGGCCAGAAAAACCATAGCAAAAATCAATTATTCTGGATAATTGTATTTGTTTTTTGCGTATAAACAGTGCAGTTATCTGGAATATCTTTATTTACAAATGACATTGCACCAATTTTTACATTATTACCTATTTTTATTTCACCACCCAAAATCACGGAATTGGCACCAATAGAAACATTATCACCAATTATTATTTTAATCGGTTCATTTGCACCACCAATTGTTATATTTTGTAGAACGTAACAGTTTTCTCCTATCACCGTGTTTTTCGTTATTGTTATAGAGTACGGATGGGCTAATATTAAATTTTTACCAATTTTTGTTCCTAGCTCTATATCAATTTTAAATCTATATATTAATTTTTTTTGTATTTTCCGGGCGATTTCTTTTTGTTTTTTATTTCCACATATATACATTTCATTAGCTAAACGCCACCAAAATAAATACTTTTTTTTATTATATATTGGTTTAACGAATAATTTTAATAATTGATAGAAGTTTATTTTTTTATTATTTGTGACTTCAGCCTGCCAACACTCTTTCAAATGCGTCAAATCGTGAGTCATTAAAAATTTAATTATATGTATGTATTTCATAGGACTATTCGAGTTAATTAGATAATTGAGATATTAACAAACACACTATCAATCTTCAACTTACAATACTCAACAGCATCTTCTAACATCACAAAATCGGCGATACCATATAGTGTTTTCTGCGTTTGATATAGCACAAAATTGTTCTCGTCGTCGCTGTTGATAATGTAGCATTCGCCCGTGATTTCTATTTCGTAATCGTCTGGCGTTTGGCGTATGTAAATTGGTAGTGTGTAGTTTATTGTTATCATGTTATGTAAGATTAGTTAGTTTTATTCATCATAAACTAATATTTTTTTGGAGTGTGAATTTAAAGTGAAGAATCGGGAGGTGAGTCGCAATAAATTTGTTAAAAATGGCGTGAGTTTTACCCCAGTTTTACCCCGTCAATAAAATTGAAATGATGATTAATTCTTGCGAAGCCTTTTCGTGTAAGACTTTAGAATGGTACGCCCGGGTGGACTCGAACCACTGACCCCCACCATGTCAAGGTGATGCTCTAACCAACTGAGCTACGGGCGTATAATTGAAACACACAAATATTAACTGGCAAATCGGTTTGTATCAAGTAAAAAAATAAGAAATAGCTGTTTTTTTAATCTGTTGAATTGAGTTGGCTGTATTATGAACATAATTTTTCGATTTTAAAATATTCCTAATAGAATTATTCAATACAAACACTACAAATTTTTCTAAGAATTTTTTTTGTTTTTGGAATGAATTGTAAGTTTATGTAAGTTCATAGTGGTGTGTTTTATTTAATTTAGCTATACTCGACGCATTTCGTTAAACGTTCGTATTTAGGTTTGTATGTCGATAAAAGATCAGATTGAAGATGTTCTGCAAAATGTTTTTGGCTATAAAACATTTAGAAACCAGCAAAGAGAAATTATTGAATCTATTATCGATGGGCGTGACACTTTAGTGATTATTCCTACAGGTGGGGGTAAATCTTTATGTTATCAAATTCCTGCGGTTTTATTATCTGGTACTGCCATTGTTGTTTCACCTTTAATTTCTTTGATGAAAGATCAGGTCGATCAATTATTAGCTAATGGTATTGATGCTGCATATCTTAATGCTTCTCAATCAGCGACAGAACAACAAGAAGTGATTGAAAAATATTTAAATAAATCAATAAAGTTGCTATATGTCTCGCCTGAGCGATTGGGCATGTATAGTTTTTCTACTTTAATTAATGAACAACCACCTTCGTTAATTGCTATTGATGAAGCGCATTGTATTTCTCAATGGGGGCATGATTTTAGGCCTGATTATCGACAATTAGGTCAACTTTCTACTCGTCTTCCTAATGTGCCGATCGTTGCCTTGACCGCTACTGCCGATAAGTTGACGCAATCTGATATTATAAATCAACTTAATTTGGTTGATCCTTTAGTTGTGGTAAGAAGTTTTGATCGACCTAATATTCGTTATACTGTTACTGAAAAATTTAATCAGATTGAGCAGGTAGTTTCGTTTATTGGAACGCAAAAAGGTAATCCAGGCATTATTTATTGTTCAAGCCGTTCTAGGGTCGAAGATATCACCACTAAGCTTGCTGCTCGTGGTTTTTCTGTTATGGCTTATCATGCAGGTTTGTCTAGCGAAGAGCGTCAACGAGCACAAGATGCTTTTTTAAAAGATGATGTGCAAATTATTGTCGCAACCGTTGCATTTGGTATGGGGATTAATAAACCTAATGTGCGTTTTGTTGTGCATGCGGATTGTCCACGAACGATTGAAACTTATTATCAAGAGACAGGTCGAGCAGGGCGTGATGGCGTACCTGCCGAGGCGATACTGCTGTTTAATAATAAAGATCTTGAGTGGTATCAGAAAAAAACTATCGAAAAAAAAGATGGTAAGCATAAAGATGTAGAATTACAAAAGATTAGTGCGATGGCGGCTTTTGGACAAAGTTTGACTTGTCGGCGTACTGTTTTGCTTAATTATTTTGGCGAAGAACGGACTGAGCCTTGCAATAACTGCGATATTTGTTTGTATCCCCCTGAGCTTTATGATGGTTTAATTGATGCGCAGAAAGTTTTATCTTGTGTTTATCGCGTTAAACAGTGTTATGGAGCGCAATATATAATTGATGTTTTAAGGGGATCTGGTCGTGTTCATATTAAAGAAATGAGGCATAATAAATTATCGGTTTATGGTATCGGTAAGGAACACTCTGCAAACTATTGGCTTAGTGTTATTAGGCAGTTAGTGTATTTGGGCTATTTAAGTCAAAATATATCAACTTATACAACACTTCAACTCACACAAAAAGCTCGTCTAATACTTAGAGGCGAAATTCCATTATCATTGGCTAAACCTCGTTTAGAACTTGTGAAAAAAAGCCGCATAAATCGATATGCAAGATCCATTAATCTAACAGCAATTTTATCTCACGAAGAGCGAATTTTATTTAATAATCTTAGGCGGTTGCGTAAAGATATTGCTGATGTCGAAAATGTACCGCCATATGTTATTTTTAGTGATGCGACATTGTTAGAAATGGTTCAAACTAAACCAGAAAGTAAAAAGCAGTTAATTAATATTACGGGCGTAGGTAAAATTAAGTTAGAAAAATACGGTAATTTGTTTTTAGATGAGATAAATAAATTTATGGTAAAAATTTTGTAACATTTTTGTACAAATTACATATAATAACCATTCTTATAAAGTTTTGATTATTTTGAAAATTATAATCAACTAATAAAAATTAATTAAAAAATCCAACCATTAATTTGACTTGATTAGTGGTTGGTTTTTGTTTTTTTAGCTATAATTAGTCAATTATGAAAAATGTATAATCATTATGATGATTGGTTTTATTGGGGCTGGTAAAGTAGGGTGCACTTTAGCTAAGTATTTTTCTTTGTGTGGTATGCAGGTCGCTGGGTTTTATAGTCGATCTTACGAGCAAGCCCAAGTCGCAAGTAAATTTACTCAGAGTCAGGCATATTCAACGTTAAACGAGCTGGTGAAAGATTGTGATTGTCTGTTTTTGACAGTGCCAGATCATCAAATAGCCGTTGTTTGGCAATCACTTTGCCAGTTACCTATTAGTAATAAATGGATTGGTCATTGTAGCGGATTATTAACATCAAACGTATTTATATCTCGCCAAGTAGTTCATCCTTTAGCATTTTCTTTGCATCCTTTATATGCAATATATGATCGGTTTGATTGTTATCATGCCATGTCAAAAGTGTTTTTTACGCTTGAGGCAAATAAACAAGCTATTTCCCAATTAAAACAATTTTTAAAACCATTGAAAAACCCTATAGCAATACTATCGGCTGATAAAAAGCCTCTTTATCATGCGGCTTGTGTAATACTTAGCAATCAGGTTATCGCATTAGCTCAAATAGGAAGTGACTTGTTCACAAAATGTGAGCTTGATACTGAATTTAGTCAGCAAGCTTGGCATAGATTATTTTTAGATAATGCAAAAAATATTTGCAAAGAGGGGACAATTGCCGCTTTAACTGGTCCGATTGAGCGTGCTGATGTTGAAACAATAAAAGAGCATTTAGCTGTCATACCAACTGATGTTAAACCGTTGTATAAGCAATTATCCTCAATTTTAGTTAATCTTAGTCGTAAAAAACATCCAAATAAAAACTACCGACAATTAGAATTGGAGTTGTTACCTTGAAAAACACTATCCTTACACTACAAAAACGTAAACAAAATAAACAAAAAATTACTATGTTAACAGCATACGATTACACTACTGCCAAATTGATGGACGAAAGTGGTGTAGATTGTTTGTTAGTTGGTGATTCTTTGGGCATGGTGATGCTAGGCTATGATAGTACTGTATCGGTAACTATGGAAGATATGATTCACCATTCTAAAGCCGTTGCAAGAGCAGCTAAAACGGCTTTTGTAGTCACAGATTTACCTTTTATGTCTTATCACACTTCGGTATACGATGCTGTTTTTAATGCTGGACGTTTAGTTAAAGAAGGACAAGCGCAAGCCATTAAACTTGAAGGGGGACAAGCGTTTTGTGAGCATATTAAAATGATCACACAAGCATCTATTCCTGTTATTGCGCACATTGGATTAATGCCTCAATCAGTGCTTGCTTTAGGTGGTTATAAAGTTCAAGGTAAAGAATATCAGCATGCTAAAAATATTATTCTTGATGCATTAGCTGTTGAGCAAGCGGGTGCGGTTGCAATATTACTTGAATGTGTTCCTGCCGATTTAGCTAAATATATTTCTGAATTAGTTAGTATTCCAACTATTGGTATTGGTGCAGGGGCTGGTTGTGATGGGCAGGTGCTTGTTTATCAAGATATGCTGTCTATGTATGATGGTGTTTCATCAAAATTTGTTAAATCTTTTGCATCAATCGGTGAACAAATGAAAAAAGCATTTTCTGAGTATTGTGAAGAAGTTAAGGAACAGCAATTTCCTGCTTCAGAGCATGAGTTTGCAATTGATAACGAAATAATAGTAAAACTTAAATCTGAGTTTTCAATGGGGCATAAAAGGTAACTAAAATGAAGGTTGTAACAACTATTGAACAAGTGCGTCAGCAAGTCAAAGCTTGGCGTCAAGCTGGTTGCAGTGTTGGACTTGTGCCAACAATGGGTTATTTGCATGAAGGCCACCAAAGCCTAATGTCTGCTGCTAAAAAAGATAATCAAAAAGTTATTGTTACTATTTTTGTTAATCCGATACAGTTCGGCCCTTCAGAGGATCTTGCTAGCTATCCTCGAGATCTTGAGCGAGATAAAATCGCCTGCGAGCAGATGGGGGTCGATCTTATTTTTTGCCCGTCAGCGAGTGAAATGTATGATGCTAACTTCAATAGCTATGTTGATGTTAATGATTTAACCGATGCGCTTTGTGGCAAAAGAAGACTCGGTCATTTCAAAGGTGTGTGCACGGTAGTAACTAAATTATTTAATATCACACAACCTGATCGTGCTTATTTTGGTCAAAAAGATGCTCAACAACTTGCGGTGATTAAACGTATGGTTGATGATTTAAACTTTAATGTTGATATTATAGGTTGTCCAATTGTACGTGAAGCGGATGGCTTAGCCAAAAGCTCTCGTAATAGCTATTTATCTGAAGTTGAACGTGCAGCTGCGGTTTGTTTATATCAGGCTATTGAATGTGCTAAAGACCAAATTAAGCAAGGCGAAAAGTCAGTGGCTACAATAACCCAAGCTATGCATAACGTAATAGCAAAACAATCGCTAGCTAAAATTGACTATATTGAGTTTGTTGATTTAACTACCTTAAAAGCAGTAGACTCTCTTGAGCAAGACAGCTTATGTGCATTAGCCGTGTATATAGGTAAAACTCGATTGATTGATAATTTTATTTATCAACATAGTGGTAGATAAAAGCTATTTTTCCTACTGAGACTATTAAAATAATTATTGTTTTAACCATATAATTTGGCTTTTTTAATTCACCGTTTTAACTTTAAAACGGTGAATTTTGAACTCATCACTATCAATATTTACATAAGATCGTCAAAGATAAATTAAATCCACTTAGATTATCGTTCTGCTAATTTATTGTTTTTCTATTTTACTGTAGAATAAACGCTATTTTCTATTATGCCCTAGATCAGGATTGATGCTTTAATTATGAAAAACACAACTTATAATCCACACGAAATTGAACAACCCATTTATCAACATTGGGAAGAAAGCGGATACTTTAAGCCTAATGGTGACAAATCACAGCCAAGTTATTGTATTGCTATTCCACCACCAAATGTAACTGGGAGTTTACATATGGGGCATGCATTTCAACAAACTATTATGGATGCCTTAATTCGTTATCACCGTATGCAAGGGCATAATACCCTTTGGCAATCAGGAACCGATCATGCTGGTATTGCCACGCAAATGGTGGTAGAGCGTAAAATTGCCGCTGAAGAAAACAAAACTCGTCATGATTATGGTCGTGATGCGTTTATCGAAAAAATCTGGCAATGGAAAGCTGAGTCAGGTGGCAGCATTACAAAGCAAATGCGTCGTTTAGGGGATTCAGTTGATTGGGATCGTGAACGATTTACCATGGATGAAGGTCTATCAAATGCGGTGAAAGAAGTATTTGTTCGACTATATCAAGAAAACCTTATCTATCGCGGCAAACGTTTAGTTAATTGGGACCCTAAATTACGCACAGCGATTTCAGATCTTGAGGTCGAAAACCGAGAAGTTAAAGGCTCAATGTGGCATTTGCGTTATCCATTAGCAGATGGAGCTAAAACAGCCGATGGTAAAGATTATTTAGTGGTGGCAACCACTCGTCCTGAAACCTTATTTGGGGATACAGGGGTTGCGGTGAATCCTGAAGATCCTCGCTATAAAGATTTGATTGGTCAATACGTGATATTACCGTTTGTTAATCGCCGTATTCCTATTGTTGGTGATGAACATGCTGATATGACAAAAGGTACTGGGTGCGTAAAAATTACGCCAGCTCATGATTTTAATGATTATGAGGTAGGGCGACGTCATCAATTACCGATGATCAATATCTTAACCTTTGATGGTGATATTCGTCAGCAAGCTGAAGTGTTTGATACTAATGGTGAACCAAGTGATGCTTACGAACCTACTATTCCTGCTCAATTCCAAAATCTAGAGCGTTTTGCTGCCCGTAAAGCGGTTGTGGCAGAATGTGAATCACTAGGTATTTTAGGAAAAATTGAACCTCATGATTTAACTGTTCCTTATGGTGATCGTGGTGGCGTTGTTATTGAACCTATGCTAACGGATCAATGGTATGTGCGTGCAAAAGTGCTTGCCGAGCCTGCGATCGATGCTGTAAAAAATGGTAATATCCAATTTGTACCAAAACAGTATGAAAACATGTATTTTTCTTGGATGAATGATATCCAAGATTGGTGTATTTCGCGTCAATTATGGTGGGGACACCGTATTCCTGCTTGGTATGATAAACAAGGTAATGTATATGTGGGGCGTGATGAAGCTGAAGTACGGCGTGAAAATAATTTGTCAAATGATATTGAGTTAGAGCAAGATGAAGATGTGCTTGATACTTGGTTCTCGTCTGCGCTTTGGACATTTTCAACGTTAGGTTGGCCAGAAAATACTGACGACTTAACCACGTTTCATCCAACGAATGTGCTAGTGACCGGTTTTGACATCATTTTCTTCTGGGTTGCCAGAATGATCATGATGACCATGCATTTTATAAAAGATGAACATGGAAAACCGCAAGTGCCATTTAAAACGGTGTATGTCACAGGTCTAATTCGTGATGAAGAAGGGCAGAAAATGTCAAAATCTAAAGGAAATGTAATTGATCCTTTAGATATGATTGATGGCATCTCACTGCCTGCATTATTAGAAAAACGCACGGGCAATATGATGCAACCTCAATTAGCTGAAAAAATCGCTAAACGAACTCAAAAGCAATTTCCTAATGGCATTGAGGCTCATGGTACTGATGCATTACGCTTTACGTTAGCTGCCTTAGCATCGACAGGGCGAGATATCAATTGGGATCTAAAACGATTAGAAGGTTATCGAAACTTCTGTAACAAACTTTGGAATGCTAGCCGTTATGTGTTAATGAATACAGAAGGACACGATTGCGGATTTAATGGCGGAGATTTAGATTATTCTCTTGCTGATAAATGGGTTTTAGCAGAATTTAACCAAACTGTTAAATCTTATCGTGAAGCATTTGATACCTACCGATTTGATTTAGCTGCAAATATTTTATATGAATTTACTTGGAACCAATTTTGTGACTGGTATTTAGAACTAACCAAATCGATTTTAGCCAATGGCGAACAATCACAGCAACGTGCAGCTCGTCATACATTAGTGACAGTATTAGAGGCTCTATTACGCTTAGCTCATCCAATTATTCCATTTATTACGGAAGAAATTTGGCAAAATGTAAAAGGATTAATGCACATAACTGCTGACACTATTATGTTACAGCCAATGCCTGCTTTTGATAAAAAACATGTAAATGACAAAGCGGTAGCAGATATTAATTGGATAAAAGATGTGGTAATTGCAGTGCGAAATATTCGTGCAGAAATGAATATTGCACCAAGTAAGCCATTACAATTACTAATTAGAAAGGCCTCGCCAACGGTACATAGAATTATTAGTGATAATATCAACTTTATTGAATCACTAGCAAGATTATCCGAAATTGTTTTACTTGATGAAAGTGAAGCAGGGCCATTATCTGTCACTAAACTGGTGGATGGTGCTGAATTGCTTATTCCAATGGCTGGATTAATTAATAAAGAAAACGAACTTGCGCGTTTAGAAAAAGAAATTGAGCGAATTAATGGCGAAATTTCCCGTATTGAAAACAAACTATCTAACGTAAGCTTTGTTGATAAAGCACCAGCCGCTGTGGTCGCTAAAGAAAAGGAAAAACAACAAGGTTATATTGACGATAAAGCCAAACTGCAAGAGCAGTATACCGCAATAAAAAGCCTTTAAGTTTATTAAATTAAAAACCTCTCAAATGAGAGGTTTTTTATACTGATTAAATTAAAATTTATAACCTATACCAATCATTGCAACCCATGGATCAAGTTTATAATTAGCTGTAACTTTAGTATTACCTAAATGTGTCGTTGCTTTGGTTTCAATATCAATATAACGTATTTGAGCATTAACGAGCCAATTTTCATTGAAAGTATAATCAGCACCAACCTGTGCTGCCCAACCCCAGGAACTATCAAGATCTAAACCATGGAACCCAGCCTTTTTAGCTTCACCATTGAGTTTTTCATCAAAAAAGAAGGTGTAGTTTATGCCCATTCCAAGATAAGGTTGAAACTCATATTGCGAATCAAGCGGATACCAAACAGCACTTAATGTTGGCGGTAGGTGTTTAATTTTTCCTAAATGAGCACCAGAAAGGCCTGTTGAATTACCACCACCTAACTTAAGCTGATGGCTAAAAGGGGTTGCAGCTAGCAATTCGACACCAATATTATCAGAAACCATATATTGAAAGTTTAATCCAAGTTGGGTATCGTTATCTGCCTTTGCTTTTAGATCGCTTTTTACTCCACCTACTTTAACATGATCACTTTTATCTTGAGGATTAACATAAACTGGTCCTCCTCGGATAATAATTTCATTTGCTGTATGAGCATACGCCAAAGAGCTTACTAATCCTATTGAGATAAGCATTGTAATTGATAATATTTTCATTTTTGCCTCCAAAGTTAAATTGCGAATTAATGTGAATTATGACAACAAGTTTTAGTTAGATAAATGATATTAATTTTATAACTTTTTTATTTTTACAATATTATAATACTAAATTTGATATTTCTGAGATTTATGTCAAAATTCCTGATAAATAAAATTAGATTGATAATTTGCATTATTAATCTAATTTATATAAAATGATCGGAAATATTTAAGTGGGTTGTTAGCTCAGTCGGTAGAGCAGTTGACTCTTAATCAATTGGTCGCGGGTTCGATCCCCTCACAACCCACCATTTCTCTTATTTTGGACTATATTCAGTCATAAAAAATCTTATAAAACATATGTTTTAGCGAAGAAATGCTTTTCATTAATTTGTGCTAAAGTGAGTATACATTTGTATATGTTTTGTATACGAATATAATCTTGATATGATTCTGCGTAAAAATATACAAATCTTGGGGAGTAAGTTGGCTAGTAATAAACTAACTTATGACAGTGTAAAAGTATTGTCTCTATTTTTATCAGAAAAGATAGAACTAGAAAATATTTTTATTTAGTTAGAAAGATTGGTACATCAATAAGTAAGGAATCATATAAAACTAAAAAGGTACTACTTAGTGCTTTATTTTAGGTATAATAATGGTTGTTATATAGAGATGGCGGATCTGTTTCGGTATATGGCATTGTTTTTATTTTATAGATAATTAATAATTTATTTTTAAATTAGAAGCCTAACTATTATAAAGGTTCTCTTTTTCAAGCGTTAATAGCTATCTATCTTTACCTTTCGATCATAATTAATCAAAATAAGGCAATAAAATATTATTTTATCTATTAACGTTCTACAGTTAATTAGAGGTTAATTGTTATAAAATTTCAACATTAATTTTAGGTAATCGGCTTTTTATTTAACAACTATAGGTATTAAGATGTACTCATATTTATTACTTTTTTTTGCAATTATTTGTGAAGTTATTGCAACTTCATCATTGAAACTATCTGATGGATTTACCAACCTTATCTATTCCATCATTACCATTGTAGGTTATAGTGCTTCGTTTTATTTACTTTCATTAGCATTAAAAACTATTCCCGTAGGTATTGCTTATGCTATCTGGTCAGGAATTGGGATTGTGTTAATAAGCTTAATTGCATGGATCTTCCTAAAACAAACTTTGGATCTAGCAGCATTAATTGGTATGGGATTTATTATGTTTGGTGTTGTGATAATTAACTTATTTTCGAAAGTATCAGGGCATTGATTAATAGCGTCATCTACATGTTAAGCTTACTAACGCTATCTTAAAAATTTAATAATTTCATTTTTTTATATCTGTCATTAACAACTGAAATAGTAGAAATCTTAGTTAATCCACACTATTGTCTTTTAATTGACTTGAAAATGTTGCTATAACCGATTTGAGATTTCTTTTTTAATTATTACAATAGTCAAAAAAACACTCGGTAGAGTGTTAATTTTATTTGATTTTTATTTTTATATCGCTGTTGGTGTCATTTGACTTTAAAAAGTGAGAGCGTTATATCTCTTTCATTTAATTTCTATAATTAATTATTTTGTTCCTAGCTTGTAAAATTGTATTATTTTTATTGTCCTTTAAAAAAGAGGGAGAGAATATTTAATCCGTATAATAATTAGTTTTTTCAAATCTACTAATAAATTGTTTTTTAACCCATAATGCTATCATTCTTTTTTTCTTATCTTTTTTAAAAAGTTTTTTTCTATACTCTGAACGTTGCTTGATTAGTGGTGTTCTCTCCGCTTGTATTGATGAATTTAAAAGGTTCTTGTCGTTGGTACTTATAAGACAAGGCAATGTTGCATATAATTTGACCCCAGTACATGCTTTAATTATTTTAAACATATCTGCTTCATAACGAATAGGAAATAAAAATTTAATTAACTTTTTTGCTGCTTCATTGGTTATAATATAGCCATTAGCTCTAACTGCTTTTGTTACTTCAAAAAGTTCAAAATTATCTAGGTTAAATTTTTTGTTAACGAGATAGTGAAAATCGGCAGTCAGCAAGAAAATACCTTTTTTAGTATTTTTAGTTTTAAAACTATTTAAAAAATCAGGTAATTTATTATCTAATACAGCATCATCCTCAAGAATTAAAGCATAAGGTAAATTATCTTGTATGATTTTTTTATATATATTTATATGACTTAGTGCACAACCTATTTCGGCTTTAGTTAGAAAGTTATTGGGATAATCGTAGACTGTGTTATGAATAAATGAGTCAGATAAGCTATTACCATCCACAGCATTGTAAAGTTCAAAGTTTAGTTTTAATTTCTCACATTCATTTTTAATCTTTTCTCTCTTTTTAGATTCTTTTTCCAAATTTATTATAAAAATTTTCATTTTATTTATTTTCCTTATAATTATTTTTAAAGTATATCATGTGAATTAGAACATAAAAATTTATAAATAACTTCTTAAAAAATAATCTACAAAAATAAGTGACTTATGTATATACTCTTTATCAATTTAATTAGCTTTATCATAGTATAAGTTAGTTACAACTAATTTGGTTATTAGTATTAATTTTCAGCAATATTTTTAAGGATCATTTGGTATGATTTTAGGTAATATTAATCATTTAGGGTTAGTTCCTTATTTACCCGAAAAAATTAAACAATCAATTGAATATATTAAAGATAATGTCAATAATAATACGCCTGTTGGGCGTTACGATATTGATGGTGATAATATGTTTTTTATGGTATCTGATAGTACATCGCGACATATTCACGATGCTAATCCGGAATATCACGAAAAATATATTGACGTTCAGATTGTTTTAGTTGGGCAAGAGGGTATGGCAGTAAACACGTTACCGCCATATACAAAAGTGTTAGATAATAAATTAGCAGAAAATGATATTGCTTTTATTGAAACACCAAAAGAAGAAACCTTGTTGATATTACACCCAAATGATTTTATCGTGTTTTTACCTAATGAAGTGCATAAACCGCTTTGTGCAGTTGATAATAAGATCGAAACAGTTCGCAAAGTTGTGGTAAAAATCGCGTTAGATTATTTATAAAAAGATTAAGGATGATAGGTATATTATGACTACAAAAATAGCTGTTATTGGCGAATGTATGATTGAATTGTCGATGAAACAGGATTCGACTACGCGTGGTTTTGGTGGTGATACACTTAATACATCGGTTTATTTGTCTCGTTTACTAAAAGATAATGATTTTTCAATACATTATGTAACCGGGCTTGGTACCGATCCCTTCAGTCAAGAAATGTTAGATTGTTGGCAAACAGAAAACATTCAAACAGATTTAGTACAAAGAATGTCTGATAAAATGCCGGGGCTTTATTCTATTGTTACTGATGAACATGGTGAACGGTCTTTTTATTATTGGCGTAATGATGCTGCTGCTAAATTTTGGTTGAAAACAACTGAAACAGATAGAATAATTCAGCAAATTGAACATTATGATTATGTATATTTGAGCGGTATTAGTATTGCTATTTTAGATGCTGAAAGTATCCTTAAGTTATTAGATCTTTTAAAACGTGTTAAAGCTAATGGTGGTAAAGTTATTTTTGATAATAATTTTCGTCCACGTTTATGGAGTAGTCATGATTTGGCTCGTAGTGTTTATGCTGATATTCTTAGCTTTACAGATATTGCATTTTTAACATTAGATGACGAAGATTTATTATGGGGTAAGCTACCTTATGAGCAAGTTATTGAGCGTACAAAACAATTTGGTGTAACTGAAATTGTTATTAAACGTGGCAGTGATAGCTGTATTATTGATTCTGCTGATGGTCGTTTTGAAGTTCCTGCTAATAAAATCACTAAAGATAAAGTGATTGATACTACTGCCGCTGGTGATTCATTTAGTGCTGGTTATCTTGGGGCTCGTTTAAGTGGAAGGAACCCTTCTCAGTCAGCATTACAAGGGCACTTGGTGGCTGGCACGGTTATACAATATCGTGGCGCAATTATTCCTGTTGATGCGACCCCAAAATTGATATACTAAATTAAATAAACGAATACGGTCATTAATGACCGTTTTTTTTTGCTGTAAAAATAAATATTTTTAGTTTATTTTTTGTCAAAAAGTTTCCGGTAATACTGTGTTTTAGTATAAAATTAGACAAGTACTATATTCGGCTATATAGTTGTATATTTAATCAAATGTTACTGGTATAATATACAGTTAATTTTCTATCCATTTTGTTTAAAAACACAAAAAAGAAGAGATCTATGTCAATCAAAGATATCGATATTCGTGGTGCGAGAACGCACAATCTAAAAAACATTAATGTAACCATTCCAAGAGATAAATTAGTTGTTATTACAGGTCTTTCTGGATCAGGTAAATCTTCGTTAGCATTTGATACTTTATATGCCGAAGGGCAACGACGCTATGTTGAATCGTTGTCGGCGTATGCTCGTCAGTTTTTATCATTGATGGAAAAACCTGATGTAGATCATATTGAAGGATTATCACCTGCAATTTCGATCGAGCAAAAATCAACTTCGCATAACCCTCGTTCGACAGTAGGGACTATCACTGAAATTTATGATTACTTACGTTTGCTTTTTGCTCGAATTGGAGAACCTCGTTGTCCAAATCATCATTTACCGTTAGCTGCACAAACGATATCACAGATGGTCGATAGCATCATGACGTTACCGACTGATAATCGTTATATGCTACTTGCCCCTGTGGTTACTGAGCGTAAAGGGGAGTTTGTTAAACTGTTCGAGCAACTTGCTGCTAGTGGTTATATTCGGGTACGAGTGGATGGTGATGTATATGATCTTTCCGATCCGCCAATTCTTGAATTGCAAAAAAAACATACCATTGAAATTGTTGTTGATCGTTTTCGTATTCGTGACGACTTAAAACTTCGTTTAGCGGAGTCGATTGAAACGGTTCTTTCGATCACTAATGGTATTGTTAAAGTCGCCAATTTGGATGATCCACAAGCTGAAGAATATTTGTTTTCGGCTAATTTTGCTTGTCCTATTTGTGGTTACAGTATTTCTGAATTAGAACCGAGATTATTCTCGTTCAATAATCCTGCTGGTGCGTGCCCTGAGTGTGATGGTTTGGGTGTGCAACAATATTTTGATCAAAAACGTATTGTTCAGATGCCAGAAGTTTCATTAGCTGCTGGTGCGATTAAAGGTTGGGATCGTCGTAATTTTTACTATTTCCAGATGCTAAAATCATTAGCAGATCATTATAAGTTTGACATTGATAAACCGTATGAAAAATTACCTGAAAAGATAAAAGACATTTTATTAAATGGTTCAGGTAATACCGAAATTCAGTTTGTTTATTCAAACGATCGTGGTGATGTGGTTAAGCGTAAACATCCATTTGAAGGGATTATTAATAATTTAGCTCGTCGGTATAAAGAAACTGAATCACAAACTATCCGTGAAGAGCTAGCAAAATATATTAGCCATCGACCTTGTCCTTGTTGTGGTGGTTCTAGGTTATGTACGGCAGCAAGAAATGTGTTTATTAATGATACAAATTTACCAACAATTAGTGATTTAAGTACGCAACAAGCCAAGGATTTTTTTGATAAATTGACATTGACTGGGCAACGAGCTCAAATTGCAGAAAAAATCTTGAAAGAGATCAACGATCGTTTACAATTTTTGATTAACGTTGGACTTAACTATTTAACGCTTTCAAGATCCGCTGAAACATTATCAGGTGGTGAAGCACAACGTATTCGATTAGCAAGCCAAATTGGTGCAGGTCTTGTTGGCGTGATGTATGTGCTGGATGAACCTTCTATTGGATTGCATCAGCGAGATAATACTCGTCTGATTGACACTTTAACGCATTTACGTGACTTAGGTAATACTGTTATAGTCGTTGAACATGATGAAGAAGCTATTATGGCTGCTGATTATGTGATTGATATTGGTCCTGGGGCAGGGGTTCATGGTGGTGAAGTTGTTGCTCAGGGAACACCCAAACAAATAATGGCATGTAAAACATCTTTAACAGGAAAATATTTATCCGGTAAAGAAAAAATTGAAATACCAACTATTCGCACCAAAGTCGATATGAAAAAAATGTTATCTCTTATTGGTGCAACCGGCAATAATCTTAAAGATGTGACATTAAATATTCCAGTTGGCTTATTTACATGTATCACTGGTGTATCGGGCTCGGGAAAATCAACCTTAATTAATGATACCTTATATCCCCTTGCCCAAAACGAACTCAATGGTGCAGAAAAAACTGAAATAGCACCCTATAAATCAATCAAAGGACTTAACCATTTTGATAAAGTAATTGCGATTGACCAAAGCCCAATTGGACGTACGCCACGTTCTAATCCAGCAACTTATACTGGATTTTTTACTTCTATCCGTGAACTTTATGCTGGTGTACCAGAATCTCGAGCTCGAGGCTATAATCCAGGGCGCTTTAGTTTTAATGTTAAGGGTGGACGCTGTGAAGCTTGTCAAGGTGATGGTTTAATCAAAGTTGAAATGCACTTTTTGCCTGATATTTATGTTCCTTGTGATCAGTGTCATGGCGCTCGCTATAACCGTGAGACCTTAGAGATCAAATATAAAGGAAAGTCTATTAACGAAATTTTAAATATGACAGTTGAAGAAGGTCGCGAGTTTTTCGATGCCGTGCCAATGATAGCACGCAAACTGCAAACATTGATTGATGTTGGGCTTTCTTATATTACCATTGGACAGTCAGCAACAACATTATCGGGTGGTGAAGCGCAACGAGTAAAACTCGCAAAAGAATTATCTAAGCGAGATACTGGTCGTACTTTGTATATCTTAGATGAACCAACAACTGGGCTACATTTTGCCGATGTGAAACAATTATTAACGCAATTACATTCATTACGAGATAAAGGCAATACTATCGTTGTTATCGAGCATAATTTGGATGTAGTTAAAACAGCAGACTGGATTGTGGACTTAGGACCAGAAGGTGGTAATGGTGGCGGAGAAATTATTGCCGAAGGGACGCCAGAAGAGGTTGCGAAATCTAAACATTCCTTCACTGGTAAATATTTAAAACCGTTGTTGGAAAAACAAAAAGTAGTCTAGAATTATTATTAATATAGCATATAAAGAACGGGCGAGGAACAACGCCCAGTCTTTTTATATACTTTAATTAATATTATAGTTAAATAAGTACTGAAAATAGACAGAAACTGGATTTACGACGAGTTTGGTAAGATTCTTAAGTGCAATTATCAGCATGGTGTGGTTGATGAAAGGGGGTGTATTTTGACATTGCTAATTGTATTGATGATCATAGTCGCCTATATTTTGGGCTCGCTTTCTGGTGCAATGATCATTAGTCGCATCATGCATTTACCTAATCCTTCAGAACATGGATCTCACAATCCTGGAGCAACCAATATTTTACGACTCAATGGCAAATTACCAGCCATTTTTGTTTTAATCTTTGATATGTTAAAAGGTACAATTCCTGTTTATATTTCATATCGGCTTGGTATTACACCCTTCTTTTTAGGTATTATTGGTATTTTTGCTTGTTTAGGACATATTTTCCCCTGTTTTTTTCATTTTCGTGGAGGAAAAGGAGTTGCAACTGCGTTAGGTATGATGGCTCCAATTGGGTTTGATTTTACAGCTTGCTTTATTTTAACTTGGTTATTTACTTTACTAATTACAGGATATTCTTCGGTAGCTGCAGTTGTTGGTTTTCTTATGGCACCATTTTATGTTTGGTTATTCAAACCTGAGCTTACTTTACCAGTTGCAATGCTTTCGTGTTTGATTATTGTTCGCCATAATAATAACATTATGCGCCTTTTTAAAGGTGAAGAACCAAAAAGTTATCATCGTAGCAAGAACAAAAGATAGCCTAAAAATTTATACATAATAATGTTATATATTTGAATATGTGCTTTTATAACATAGATTGTCCGTTATGTAACATCCTACCTACTTATTTTCTGCAATCTTTTTGATTTTATCGTTAGTTAATTAAACAATAGAATAATTCTTGTTTGATAGATTTTTTAAAAAAGGTATTATTATCTTAAAACTCAAATATGTGGGAACCAAATAATTCATGCAAATAAGCCCATTATTAGAATCACTTATGGAAGCATTGCGTTGTTTACCTGGCGTTGGTCCAAAATCGGCGCAACGAATGGCCTTTCATTTATTACAACGAAATCGACAAGGTGGCATTAAATTAGCTCATGAGCTACATGAAGCAATGATAAATATCGGCCATTGCAAGGAATGCCGAACTTTTACCGAACAAGAAACCTGCACTATTTGCGCAAATGCTCGTCGTCAAAGTAGTGAGCAGCTTTGTGTGGTTGAAACTCCAGCAGATATAGTAGCTATTGAACAAACAGGGCAGTATAGTGGCCGCTATTTTGTATTATTAGGGCATTTATCACCTTTAGATGGTATTGGCCCTAGTGATATAGGTCTTGATTTATTGAAAAAAAAGCTATCTTCGGAATCGATCAGCGAAGTTATTTTAGCCACTAATCCCACCGTCGAAGGTGATGCAACAGCTAATTATATTGCGCAAATGTGTGCAGAGTTTAATGTAACAGCAACAAGAATAGCTCATGGTGTTCCAGTTGGTGGTGAACTCGAAATGGTAGATGGTACCACCTTATCACATTCGTTTGTTGGTCGTCAAAAAATAGAATTATAATTTTATTGAACTTTTAGTACTTAGTCAGTCTTTATAGCTAAGATCAGAAATGAAAAGAGGTATTATATGAAGTATAAAGCCGTAGCCTTTGATATGGATGGTACGTTGTTAGCCGGCAATCGTTTAATTTTACCAGAAACAATAGCGGCCATTGAAAAAATTACAGCTAAAGGTGTGAAAGTTATTTTAGTTTCAGGGCGGCATCATTCTGTAATTTATCCTTATTATTATCAGCTCAAATTATCAACCCCAGCAATTTGTTGTAATGGATCTTATCTCTATGATTTTGAGAAACAAAATGCTTTTGCCGCTAAACCAATGACGAAAGATCAGGCTCGAATGCTACTAAATCTTGTCAATCAATATGGTATTCATACATTAATTTATACTGATAAAATGATGACTTATGAATTGTTAGATGATCATCTAGAAAGCTTTTTTAAGTGGGTTAAATCATTGCCTGAGTTTTTACAACCTGAAATTAAAAAAGTAGATGATTTTGAAAAAGTTATTGAGCAATCTGACGCTATTTTTAAATTTGCAACAAGTAGTCATAATATACCTGCTTTACAACAATTTTCAAATGCAGTTGATTCCTTAGGTATGTTTTCGTGTGAATGGTCTTGGTCAAATCGAGCAGATGTAGCAGTTAAAGGAAATACCAAAGGAAATGGATTAACTCACTGGGCAGAGTACGAAAATATTGATTTAAGCGAAATAGTCGCTTTTGGTGACAGTTATAATGACATAAGTATGTTATCTATTGCTGGATTAGGGATTGCGATGGGTAATGCTGATGATGAAGTGAAAGCCAAAGCGAATTATGCCATTGGTGATAATAACGGCCCTAGTATAGCTAAAGAGCTTGAAGAACTCTTTTTATAATTGATATTTTAATAAATATTCTATGTTTGAAATTCTTTATCAAGATGATGACTTAATTGCCATTAACAAACCATCTGGTTGGCTTGTGCATCGCAGTTGGTTAGATAAAACTGAAACAGTTGTTGTGATGCAAACATTGCGTGATCAAATCGGTCAACATGTCTTCCCTATACATAGGCTAGATAGACCAACCTCTGGTGTTTTGTTGTTTGCCCTTTCTAGTGATGTAGCAAGAATTATGTCAGAAGAATTTGCAAAAAAACAAATTGAAAAAACGTATCATGCGATTGTGCGCGGTTATGTTGAGGGGGAAGCGGTGATTGATTACCCGTTAGTTGAAGAATTAGATAAAATTGCAGATAAATTTACTAATAAGAATAAACTAGCACAAGATGCCGTTACATTTTACAAATCTATCAGCAAAATTGAAGTTCCGATTAAGGTTGGCAAATTTGAAACAGCAAGGTATAGTTTTGTTGAATTAAAACCACAAACCGGTCGTAAACATCAACTACGTCGCCATATGAAACATATTTTCCATCCAATATTGGGGGATAGCAAACATGGTGATTTACATCAAAATCGTGCATTTGCAACTTATTTTAATATCAAACGATTGATGTTACACGCAAGCAAACTTGAAATCAAACATCCAACCCAACATAATCCAATGATTATTGAAGCTAAATTAGAGCAAAGTTGGCAAGATATCCTTTTAAATTTTAAATAGTAGTTATTATTCCATATTACTTTGCAATTATTTGATTATATAGTATTATTTTGGCGCTTTCTGTGATTCTTTCTGTGGATTCAATTTAGGAGCATAATTCTAACATTTTAATATTAAACATAAATAATACTAGGAACGGAAATAAAATGAAATTAGTAATAAAGTTTTTAAGCATTTTCTTATTAGCACTTATGGTAACAGCATGCTCGAATGATGATTCTCCTGAAAAAGTATCAGAAAAATTTATCACAGCAATCTATAAAGGTGATACAGATACAGTTATGAGTCTAATTAATTTTCCTAAAGATAGTGATAACACAGATATGGATATGAGAATGTTTGTTAAGAGTAAAATGCAAGAAGCGTTAGTGCGTGGGGAAAAATTCACTGATGATCATGGCGGACTTGATAAAGTTGAATCTGCACCAGCAGAATATACCAATGATGAAAAAACTATGGCTAAAGTGAAAACCACCGTATTTTTTAAAGATAATACTAAAAAAGAGGAAAGAAATATATCAGTAATTAAAGCTGATGGTAAATGGTTAATTAACCTTAAATAAAATAGTTATATTATAACTATTTTGTTCTCAAAAATTATAAAAGGGTAAATATTATTTGCCCTTTTTAATTAAGAATGAATTTTGATGAAGTATTGCAGATTTTTTCTTATTATTTTTATTATGCTAGTAAATTTAGTTTTTGCTAGCGAGCCTGTTTATTTTTCAAATTCAACAGCTAAATTGCCTTATTTAATTAAAGTAGGAGATTGGATCTTTAGAAAAGGCGTTCAAACCGATAGCCTTATTGTCAATCAATTAGGTGGTGGAGATTTTTCACATATTGGTATGATTATATCAATCAATCCAGAAATTAGAATTATTCATGCTACGACTAGCGATGATGAGGACAATCCTAACCAAGTTATTGTATCAACTTTAGCAGAGTTTATAACGCCAGAACTAGCCGAAACATATGCTATAGCAAGACCTAATTTTTTATCTGAAATGCAAAAGCAAAATATAGTCGATGATCTTTTAACAAAGAAAGGACAAGCTTTTGTATTAGCACCCCGTGAAGAGACACATCTTTATTGTACAACGTTACTTTTTGATTCGATTATTAAATTCCAACCTGATTTTAATATTGAATGGAAACACACTCATTTTCCTTCATTAAGTGGTTATTATTTATTTCCAAGTGCATTTGCTAATTATTCTGATATTACTTGGCTATATCATTATCCAGAAAAACAATAATTGTTTGTAAAAATGAATAGATTTTAGAAATTCAAATAAAAATAAAGTGACTGCTGCAATTATAATCTATTTAATCTTGACGATTAGTCAAGCCAGTGATACTATTTGCAGCCTATTCAGATAGACCTCCAAGGCGCGTTGGCAGAGTGGCCATGCTGCGGATTGCAAATCCGTCTACCTCGGTTCGACTCCGGGACGCGCCTCCATTTTTAATCAATAAAATCAATAAGATAAAATCTTATTATTTTAAAATCATCAATACTTAGAATTAACTTAGAATATACAGTTAGAATAAATTTTCTTTTTTGGGTGGGTTTAACGTCGGTGTTATTTTCACTTTTCGGTCATATGTATTAACCTGAGCCTCGGTCTTATGACCACTAAATAGCTGTTTATCTTTAGTTGCTCCGTCGTAGTCCGAAATAGCTTTAGCTTTGATATCGTGAAATGTGCAATTGATTTTTCTGCCCAGCTTTTCTTCTGCTTTTCGTTTTGCATCCAACCAATATGAATTAAATGTCTTCTGAATTAGTTTACCTCCTGATTTATTTTGTAGCACGAGAGAATCGGAAGAAGATGGCGGAAACAGTTTTTTAGCTAAATTAATTGCGTCCGTTAGTCGTTCTGTCCATTGTTTGATTTGCCTTTTCCCTGTTTTACCTTGTTTTATATAAATACCTTCTTTAAGTATTTGGCTGTGCTTAAGTTTAAATATATCTCCCTCCCGAACTGCGCACAGATACGATATTTCCATCGCCACTTTTAGTATATCGATCGCTTCATCATAAATGGTGTAATACTCTATGTCTTCAATATATTTATCTCTTGCTTGAATGCTGAATTTTTTAACTCCAGAACATGGATTCATTTTACAATACCCACGTTCGTACCCCCAGCCAAACGCTACAGACATATAAGATAATTCATGGTTTGCCTGCACTTTGCTTTGTTCGCCTCTAATGTCCATATAGCGTCTTATATGCTCTGGTCTAATATTATTAACGTTTATATGTCCAAAAACGGGTAATATTTTTTTGGCTCCTCGTAATTTATCCTCTTGTGAGCGTGATGACAGTTTATGAAAAGCAGCGCTATTTAAGTGCATGCTCCACAGCTTACTAAACGTCATTTCCTCTTTTTGTTCAGCAATAACCCCATCGTACTTCGCCCACAGTTCTACCATGCTCATATTTATCGAGCCTAGTGTGACGGTTTTGTTTTCTCTGGTTTTTAGGTAGTATGAATATTTATTTTTTGACACGCGGGGAGGGAGGATATTATCTTTTTTGTCTTTACGGTTCCTTGCCATTTAAAGCTCCAAAATCAGGCTCTTGCTGTTGTTTTTGCTCAATGCTTACTTTTTGATTCAATGATGAACGTAAGATTACTGGTTTACCAAGCAAATTGATATGAAAGCAAAATTTGTTTTCTTTTAACCATTGTATTTGTAAATTTTTTCTTTTTTTGCCTGTTAAAATATGTAATTCATCATCTGTTAATATAATTGATTCCGCCATGCTTACACCTCTCTATCAACCACAATAATGCCTCTTGCTGTCCCTTTGATGATTTTTATGTGCCCCTTTTTCTGTAATGATTTAAAAAAACATTCTATTGCGTTAGCGGATTTATAATTAAAAAAGCTAGCCATTTCCGAGCGAGTTGGCGGGTATCCATTAGTTTTAATAAATTCTTTTATAGCATCTAACACGTTTTTTTGCTTTTTTGTTAACTCTGTCATTATTTACCTCTATAATCTTTTCTCATCTCTCATCAACAAATAAAACTTAGTAATTTGCTGTGTTTATTCAATTATTTGGAATCAACTTCATTTTTTCAATATTAAGTATTTCTGCGACTTGATTGTACGTTTCAATTAAATCATTAATTTCTTCGTTCCAGCGACCACAATAAATATGTTCACCTTTATTTATTTTATAATTAACAATAATTTCATTTTGAGCACATAGCAATTCATTTAATAAATCACATGAAACAGTTACTGTAGCTTTTTTAGTCATAATTATTCTCCTTATCTTTCTATATAAATCAGTATATTACGTCAATGCTCAACATTACATAACCATCTCTCAAATACTCTGCATCATCTAAAATGTGAGAGATGATAACGCTACATTTACGACCTGTACGATTACCGCTCTTAGTCAATTTCATACAAATTCAGAATATCCCCGACCTTGTAATTGCGATCGTTGTAGCGTATTTCAGCTTTTTTCTGACATCGAGCAACGTCCATGAAATATTCAGATTTTATTTTTAATTCGTGTGTAGTCATGATTGGATTCACCTTTAATATTTCGCCAAATTTGGCGTTAATTAATAAAACGGGTGTTCGTAATTTATACTTTGATTCCCCAAAATTGGTGAATCAAAGATAAAAAATGCTCTCTCAATTATTTCATTGCACGCCAAATAATCAGCGCAGATATTTGTAATAAATTAATAGAATAGGGTGGTTGTTCAGTGAGTTATTAACAGATTTTGTGGGTAACTTTATAAGTCATTGATTAAAAAGGAATCTCATCATCTATAAACTCATTTTGCTGAGCTGATGTTTGTGGTTTATGTTGTTGTGCTGACTGATTGCCGCTTTTGTCGAACGTTAACGCTTCAAAATCATCAACTATAAAATAAATGGCTGTTTTGTTGTTGCCTTGTTGGTCCTGCCATTTATCTGTTTTGTATCGAGTTGTAACACGAATAAAAGCACCTTTGCCTTTATCTCGCACTTTTTCCGCAATCTTACCGAACGCTCGTAAATTAGCCCAATCTGTGACATCTTCATAGCTATCGCCATTCTTCTTATAGCTACCAATTGCCATAGTAAAATTAACGATTAACTTGTTATCAGAGGTGTAACGCTCCTCGATTTTCCCGATTCTGCCAGTGAATAAACACTGATTTAAATTATTTGCCATTTTCTTGCTCCAGTTGTTCATAGCTCTTTGTAAAAAGAGATTTATTAGACTCTATTTCGTTTATCTTTTTATGTAATTTTTTTGTTTTTTCTGACAGAAGATCTATTCCATATTTATATGCATTACATGCATTGGTAAACAAACGATCAGATTGAGATTTGTTATAAGTCTGAACATACAAATATTCAGCATAGTCTAACTTTAGTTGCGCTTTTGTAATTTTTGATATAGTTGTTTTTGTTAACTGTAAATCATATAAATCATTTACAACATAGATAACATCCCCAACTTTTAGCTTTTTCCATTCTTCATCTGTAATCATAATTACTCCTCAATATATATTCCGCTGTCTACAAGATCGGGAAGATAAGAATTAATTAACTCTTGCAGGTACACATCCTTATCTTCCAGAGCTTCATATTCAGCTTTATCAATTTCGATTTTTTCTTCATTTCTTGACGGTCCAATCCGTGCATACACAACAAACGTTATTTTTTCTGACATAA
>NZ_LZHA01000046.1:0-9831 GCF_001690335.1 Gilliamella sp. Gris1-4
ATTCAACTAAAATTCATCTTGCGGTTGATAGTGGTGGTTTGCCTATTTGTTTTGAGCTTTCTGAAGGACAACGACATATGATATCACTTATGCAGAAAACCTAGTTGAAAGGCTCGATGAAGTGAATACAGTGATAGCTGATAAAGGTTATGACAGCGAGTCTTTTCGGTGCTTTGTTCGTCAAAAAGGCGGACGAACGGTGATTGCTAAACGTAATTATGGTAAGGATATAGATAAAAGCAGTATGGATAGGTGCCTTTATCGCTATCGTCATTTAGTCGAGAATGCCTTTGCTAGAATCAAGCAATATCGTTCAATATCAACTAGATACGATAAGTTAGAAAGGAATTATGCCAGTATGGTATCACTGGCATTTATGTTAATGTGGCTGCCAATATATTGTTGAGTAATTTATGTACAGCAAAGATCAACAGCCCCTAATATTAACCCAAACCAATAATCTTCCACCATAAAATTCCAACAGTAAATACGATAATTAAATTTACAATACTACAAATAAACCCAACTTTCCACCAAGTTTTTACTGGCACAAAACCTTCGGCAAATAATAGTGGATTTCGAGCATTTGCAAACTGTGTAATTGATCCAAAGTAGTTAGTACAAATAACCAACGCAAAAATTGCAGTTAGAGTTGGTACGCCTAAGGCAATAGCGATCGATAAGAAAACGGGAAATAATGCAGCAATATGAGCATTTCCACTTGCAAAGAAATAATGTAAATAAACATAGGCAACACATAAAATAACTAAAACTAATACCCAACTACTTTCATCTAAATGACCTTGTACAGCTACACCTATTGTGTCCCCTAACCATTTTGTTACACCAAGTTTATTAACTTGCCCCGCCATCATAAGTAATGCCGCAAACCAAATTAATGTGTCCCAGGCAGCTTTTTCTCCTTTAATATCATCCCAGCTTAATACACCAGATAAGATCAAAATAGTTAAGCCAATAAACGCAGTAGTTGTTGAATCAATACCGAAGTTTTTACCAAAAATCCAAAGCGCTAACAAAAGTACAACAGTAACACCCATAATGATTTCTTTAACAGTAATTACCCCCATTTTCTTTAATTCTTCAGCCGCTAATTTTGGCGCTTCCGGTGTTCTTTTTAATTCTGGATTAGTCAGAAAGTAAATCACCAAAGGTATCACAACGAATGAAACTAAACATGGCCCAATTGCTGCAACAAACCATTCCCCCCACCCTAATGTAATACCTAGTGATGTTGTAACTAATTTAGCGGCTAATAAATTTCCTGTAAATGCCGTTAGAAACATTGCCGAGGTGATATCATTTACATGGCTAATAGTTAGCATTAAAAAAGTACCTATACGGTTTCTTGATTCATCTTTAGGATTGGATTTAAAATTAATTGCTAGCGCTTCCGCTATTGGATAAATAACTCCGCCAGCACGTGCTGTTGTACTTGGAATAGCTGGTGCCAATGCAATATCTGTAACGGATAAACCATAAGCAAGTCCTAAGGTATTTTTACCCAAAAATTTAACAAGATAATAGGCTATTCGTTTACTTAAACCTGTTTTGATAAAACCACGAGCGATCATAAAGGCAATAACAATTAACCAAATAAGACTACTATTTAATTCGCTTAACGAGATTTTTATTGACTCAGTCGCTGTTGTTGCACCAGATGGTCTCAATACAGCAAAAACAGTAATTGCTAATAGACCAATTGCGCCAATTGGCATTATTTCGGCAACAATACTGGCAATTGTTGCAACAAAAATTATGCTGGTTTGCCAACCCTCTTGACTAATACCTTCAGGTGGAGATACAAACAACCAAAATATCGCTGAAATTACCACAATAATGATAAGTGGCAACCATTTTACTGGTGGTTTCTTTACTACGCTCATAATATTTTCCTTTTTAACTTAAATATTATTTAATTTATAAGATTTAATTCAGTTACAATAATACTATTCTTTGTTTGGCTATTATTTATAATTGCTCATGTTTGCATAATCAAAAAAATTCAATAAAATCAACAGTCTACCTGAATGTTTTTTGTGAAAAGACCTATATGTTAAGTCATTTACACAAAAACAAAATTCATAAAAAATAATAAAATTATATCGTTAACTAAAATCGCATTTATCGCAAATTGAATAATCAATCTATTTTTATAGTGTATTGAGTATCGGTTTTTTGAAAACTAAAGTTATCAGGATTTATTAATGCTATAGTTTTATTTTTTAGCAAAAATATGGCTGATAAATTTTGATTCTTTCGCAAATACGCCTTACTTTTCTCAATCCCCCATCCATAAAAAACAGTCGAATAAATATCGCCTTCTAATGAAGAATCTGAAATTATTGTCACACTTTCAAGTTCGTTGTCCAACGGATAGCCTGTTTTGGGATTAAATATGTGATGATAAAGTTTATTTTTTTGCATAAAAAAGCGCTCATAAATTCCCGATGTGACAACTGATTTATTTTTAACTTTAATAACGCCAGACAGCTCATCACTAATTGAAAACGGTTTTCTTAATCCTATATTCCAATAACCACTTTGTTCTGTTAAACACTCACCTAAAGTTAATACATTTCCACCTAAGTTAATAATACCTTGATACACTTGATTTTCGAGTAAAACCAATTTGACGATATCAGCAATATACCCTTTAGCAATTGCACCTAAATCAATTTCCATTCCAGTTTTTTTTAAAAAAACGGAATGTGTGTTTGTATCAAGTTCGACATTTTTAGGATCAATTAACAATAGTTGTTGTTTTATTAATTCAGCAGATGGTACTTGATAACCTTGGAAACCAATCATCCAAAGCTTAACTAATGGGCCAATAGCAAAATTAAAGCAACTATTGAAATAAAGACTGACTTTTTGAGCTTGTTCAATTAGGGAAAAAATAGGTTGACTCACTGTCACTGGGTGTTTACCCGCAGCTAAATTAATTGACATAACTTCTGAAAATAGCCGGTTAACAGTCAATTTATCCTCAAGCATTTTAATAATTTGAAAAACAGTGTGTGCAACGGCTTCATTTGGCTCTAAAAGCGTTAATGACACCGTTGTTCCCATTAAAGTTTGAGAATATTCATATCTCGAACACACCATATTAAACAAGCTCAGCTAGTTGTAATAATTTAATTTTTAATATAATCAGCAGCTTTTTTACCCGCTTGTCTACCAAAAATAATGATATCAACAACAGCATTGCCACCAATACGGTTAGCACCATGTACACCGCCAACAACTTCGCCTGCGGCAAAGACCCCTTGGATGATATTTTTATTAGCATCTAGGACTTGTGTTTGGGTGTTGATTGTCACTCCCCCCATGGTATGGTGAACGCCCGGTGCGATCTTTATTGCATAGAAAGGACCTTTTTCTATTGGATGACGTATACCTGTTGTTCGGCCAAAATCCTCGTCTTGTTTGGTAATAGCAAACTGATTATAACGTTTTACTGATTTAGTTAATTTATTAGTATCAATTGATAATTTTTGTGCTAATTCTTCAATGGTATTTGCTTGTGATACAAGTTCATTTGAAACATATTCTTCCACTGCTTTGTTTTCATTACGGACTTGTTGATCAAATAAGATATAAGCATAGTGCTCAGGTAATTTTATAATCTCAGCTGAAACTTTATCCCTTGTATCAAGTTCATTAACGAATCGTTGACCATTTTGTGATACAAGTATTGCGCCTCCACCTCGAATCGATTCAGATATTAAATAAGATGTTGTTTGTTCAACCGTTGGGTGGATTTGAATCTCTCCCATATCAACGGTTCCTGCACCAAGTTTTTCCAATAACATAATGCCTGAACCGGTAGCACCTTTGTGATTAGTGGTGACAAAACCTTTAAGATCGGGTCGATATTTTTCAACCATTGTGGTATTGGCACTAAACCCACCAGTTGCAATAATAACTACTTTTGTTTTTATTACGTGATTTGAGCCATCTTCTTCTGAAACTTTAACACCAACCACTTTATTATTTTCTGTCATAATTTCAGTAACTACAGTATCAAGCATAACATCAATACCACGCTTATTGATGTTTTTAACTAGGCCACTAATTAAAAAACCACCTACTGCAGCACCACTTTCAGGGCGGTGAGTTCGATCAATACTCATTCCACCAGTTGTTGTAATACCACTTAATTCAATACCATTTTCATCTAACCAATCAATGGCATTTGGTGCATTTTCAACAAAATAATGTAATAAATCAGGGTTATTTTTATTTTTTCCGCCTGTCATCGTTTCGTTATAAAAGAGTTCTTTACTATCTGTAATACCTTTGAGTTTTTGGAATTTGGTTTCTGCCGCATTCATACCGGCTGAAGCTTTATTGGTATTACCGCCAATTACAGACATTTGTTCAACAATAACCACATTTGCACCAAGATCATGAGCTTGGATCGCAGCAGTAAGCCCTGCTCCACCACTACCAACAACCACAAGATCAAAGGATTGGTCATTTGGATCACCACCTTCCGCAATAATTGCTTCTTTATTAGATTTTGCCATCGCTTTAGTTACAGCTTTTTTAAATACCTCACATTGTGTCGTTGCGCCAGAAATAGCATCAACATGTGGACTGTTAGAGTCAATAATTCGATGCTTAATTTCAGTAAAATTATTTAATACTTCGCTATCAAAGTTGTTAGCATTAACGAGTTGTATATCTTTGATAAAATCATTTCCTAATTCAACATTAATCAAAAACTCATAAGATTCATCATTAACTTTTTCTTGATAATTACCAGGTTTGAATTTTTTAACATTAAGGTTCACATCCCGAATCAAACTTTCAACAAGCGAAAAATGCCATAGAGGTTCAGGGATATTCAGATCTTCACGTTTATCACTATTGATAAATAGCTCTAGTTTTTCACCTTTCTTTATGCGACTAACCCAATCAGGATAAGCAATGCAAGCTCGACCAACCGCAACTAAATCATAGCCATTGTCGATGGCACTATCCAAATCACTTTGATGAACAACATTACCGACACCTACAACAGGAATTTTTGATAAAATTGGTGAACGCATCGCAACAAATTTTTTAATTAATGGAGTTGGATCTTGAGTATCAACAATCGATGATCTAAGCGTTGTTCCCATTGAGAAATGGACATAATCAAGCCCTTTTAGGGCCAATTTTTCAAGCAAATACATTGTGTCATCAAAACGAATGCCTGGAATTTCTAATTCTTCTGGAGAAAAGCGATAACCAACGATAAACTCTGGAGATGCATATTGTTTTACCATACTATGAGTGATATCTAAGACTGCTAAAGGGAATTGAGTACGATTATCACGATTTCCCCCCCACTTATCATCTCGTTGATTTGAATTTGGTGAATAGAATTGCTGAATAAGATAAGTATTGGCACCATGAATTTCAACACCATCAAATCCAGCTTGGATAGCACGTCGCACTGCTTGGCCAAATTTTTCGATCATTTCATCGACTTCATCAGCGCTTAATGCTACTGGTGTTGCTGCACCAGGGCGTGGTGCTGATATTGCACTTGGCCCCACAGGCGATTGTCCACCAATTAATTTTGGCTCAACCATTCGCCCTCCATGGTAAACTTGAATTACTGCTTTGGAGCCTTTTTCTTTGATTGCCTTCGCAATCTTTGCTAATCCTTCAATTTTGTCATCACTATCTAAACCAATTGCACCAGGAAAAGCTAATCCTTTATTATCAACAAATCCACATTCAACAATAATTGTCCCTATTTCACCAGATCGTACACGATAATATTCAATTAGATCTTGAGTAACTGAACCATCATAAAAACCAGAACAAGTTGTCATTGGGGCCATCATTATACGATTTTTTAGTTCAACGCCATTAGGTAGAGTTATCGGACTAAAAATATGTTCATTTTTCATTTTTATATACCTACTCACTAGTATTTAAACTTTTTAATTATGATAACATTAACAATAGTTACTCTCCACATGGATTATCTACATTAATAACAACAAGTATCATTTTTTAGACAGAAATTTTTTTAGTGTTATTAAGCAATTATAAAATTATCACGATAAATAGGATAAGGTCATGCTTATTTTGGGTATTTTAGAGAGATTATATTGTCGGATTTATGATTTAAAATCTAGAAAAAAATACTATAACCTTTTCATTTGGTTAAATATTTTTATGATTTTTATATTGAACTTTAATTTTATTCAGATAAAATGTGTACAAATTTACACAATAGAGAATAACTTAATGTCTTTAATTCCAATTGGCAGTTCTGAATCAACCCCATCTTTCTACTCTCTATTGTTCCTATTTCTTAATCCTCCTTATGGAGGATTTTTTTTGGGCTCTAAAACCTTATTCATTTTATTTTTATTACAACTTAATACCCAACTTCACTTTAAGAACATGCATGATCAGGAGATAGTATGGAATCTTTAACACCTTTTTATAATCCTTCTATAAGCTACGAAGATAATTATGCTCAAGGACCATTTGGGCTTTTTACACAATTAGATAAAGCTGAGCAAATCCCAACAAAATCTTCAAAATTTTTAAACCATGACGTTAATTTACCATTTGGTATACCGGCAGGTCCTTTATTAAATGCAAACTACATAAAAGCTGCATTTGCCTATGGATTTGATTTATGCGTATATAAAACAGTTCGAACAAAACTACATAAATGTCATCCATTACCGAATGTGTTATCAGTTCATCCTAAAGGTAAATTATCGTGTAATTTAGATACAGTATTAGCTGATACTGCTTACAATCAACCTCTATCAATTACCAACTCTTTTGGGGTTCCTTCTTTTTCTCCAGATATTTGGCAACCAGATATGGCTGATGCAGTAAAATCTGCAGGTCATGGGCAATATGTAATTGGTAGTTTTCAGGGGACGCAAAGCAATGAAGCAATAGAAAACGATTATGCTTTAGCTGCAAAATTAGTTAGAGAAACCAATGCGCCTATTCTTGAAGCAAATTTAAGTTGCCCAAACGAAGGAGCAAGTAAACTACTTTGCTTTGATATAGATAAAATCGAACGCATTGTTAACGCTATTAAAACAGCAGTTCCTGATCGCCCACTTATTTTAAAACTAGCCTATTTCCCTGATGATGAAAGGATCGTTTCTTTATTGACTCGTGTCGGTTCTATTATCGACGGCTTAAGTGCAATTAACACACTGTCAGCTAAACCAGTTGATGCTAAAGGTAATCCTGCCTTAGGTGAAAATAGAAAAGAAGGCGGTGTCTGTGGAGATGCAATTCGTTGGGCTGGTTTAGATATGGTAAGTAGATTAGCTAAATATCGAAAAGAAATGGATCTAAAATTTGTTATTGTTGGTGTTGGTGGTGTTAGTTCTAGTGAACATTATCGTCAGTTTATTGATAATGGAGCCGATGCTATCATGAGTGCTACAGGTGCCATGTGGAACCCAATGCTTGCTATAGAAATTAAGAAAAATCTTAAATAAAATTACTTACAGTTAGGTTCACATTTGTTACAGGGTAACTTACCCTGTAATTTTTTACTGCCCATATACCCTACTGCATTCTTAATTTTTCCTAAAATAATAAAATAAAAGGTATTTACAATACAATTAAGGCCATTGCTAACATTTCAAACAAATTTATTTTTGTTGCTTTCTTTTTTTATATATAAGTTTGATAGTAATGATTATCAGTAAAATAGCTATAAAGACGATCTGAGATATTGTTCAAAAAATAGGTCGTTAATAAATAAAAAAGCACTTTTGGTAGGAGCTGCACGAAAATACTAACTGTCCCAATAAAAATGAAGCACTACCCATAATTATAAAAAACCATTTTTTAAACATTATTAAATGTGACTTAGAAAGGTTTCAGTATTCAATTCAATTATGGCGATGTTGATTATATTATAAAAGTGCAATTAGAAAATTTGAATTGGCGGAACGGACGGGGCTCGAACCCGCGACCCCCTGCGTGACAGGCAGGTATTCTAACCAACTGAACTACCGCTCCGCTTTATTTGGTAGCTTTAACGTCGAAACGTTAAAGTAGGTGTGATATTAAAGATTATTTTTATTCTCGTCAATAAAATTTTTAAAACATACGATCAATTGAATACAAAACAATCATTAATTTATATTCCACAATGCTCCCCCACTTTTTTTGTCAATTTTTTTTAAAATAATCTCATGTTCAGAAAGTTCATGTCCTGTGGCTCTGATTACTTTCAAAGGCACACCATTACGTTCTACTCTTTTAATTGAATTAGATTCTAATAAAGATGAGTTATTATCTTCAGAACTAAAAGACAATGTCGTTTGCCCACCTGTCATAGCTAAATAGACTTCAGCTAAAATCTCAGCATCTAATAATGCACCATGCAATGTTCGGTGGGAATTATCTATCTGATAACGTTCACATAACACATCTAAATTATTACGTTTACCTGGAAACAAACGCCTTGCCATAGCCAAGGTATCAGTAATAATACAATGATCAGCTGTTTTAAAATCCAGACCACAAAGACGAAATTCATAATCCATAAAACCTACGTCAAATGATGCATTATGGATAATTAACTCGGCACCATCTATAAATTTAATAAAATCGTGAGCAACATTTTTAAATATAGGTTTATCTTTAACAAAATCATCACTGATTCCATGCACTTTAAATGCATCTTCATCAATTAAGCGTTCGGGGTTTATGTAAACATGAAAATGGTTACCAGTTAAACGTCGATTAATAATTTCAACAGCGCCAATTTCAATAATCTTATGTCCTTCATAATGATTATTACCTTCTTGGTTCATACCTGTCGTTTCAGTATCTAATACAATTTGTCGTGTAGAATTATGGATCACTTTCTTCTCTTTTATATCAATCGTTGGGAAAAACTTTTATTTAGTGGTATAGTCTAGCACCAAAATTCCTTAAAGTTGATACATTCAAAAATCAATATAGTTCTTAATTTACTTAAGTCACAGAATTACAGTAAATAAATTAATAAAAAATTTAAATAGTCATAAATGAAATTAAAAAGATGTTAAAAAAAATTGAAATATATACTGATGGCTCTTGCCTAGGTAACCCCGGTTCTGGTGGTTATGCTGCAATTTTAAAATATAAAACAAACGAAAAAATATTATCAGAAGGTTTTTTTAAAACTACGAATAATCGTATGGAATTATTAGCTGCAATTGTTGCTTTAGAGCAATTAAAGCAGCCTTGTCAAATTGAATTATATTCTGATAGTCAATATTTGCGAAATGGAATTATTAATTGGATACATGGTTGGAAAAAAAATGGTTGGAAGACCGCCAACAAAAAACCAGTAAAAAATGTTGATTTATGGAAAAGACTTGATCAAGTAGTACAAACTCACAAAATTGAATGGATTTGGGTCAAAGGTCATGCTGGGCATATTGAAAACGAGCGTTGTGACATTATAGCTAAAACACAAGCTCAATCCCCTACACTACAAGATACTATATTTGAACAATGCATAAATGGTTAGGGCGTGTTGATCTTTCATGATTATTTTTTAGACGGCATGATGTGAGTTATAATAATTCAGCCAAAAACAACCATAACTCGATTCATCATGCCAAGAACAATGCTAACAGATAAACGGTGGGAAAAGCTACTACAAATAATGAAAAATACCGGCCGAGTTTATAATAAATCCGAGCATCGGATGACGTTTGAAGGGATCCTTTTCCGAATGAGAACCGGTATTCCTTGGCGAGATTTGCCAGAAGAGTTTGGTGAATGGAGCACTGTCTATAGGCGATTTAATTTGTGGTCTAAAAA